>NZ_SDKC01000001.1:27500-330000 GCF_004123145.1 Blautia faecicola
CGATAGAGTCTTGCGGAGGTAGAGCACTGAATTTCCTAGGGGGCGTCAAAGCTTACCGAAGAATATCAAACTCCGAATGCCGTGTAGATGCTTATCGGGAGTCAGACTATACGAGATAAGTTGGATAGTCAAAAGGGAAAGAGCCCAGACCTCCAGCTAAGGTCCCAAAGTACGTGTTAAGTGGAAAAGGATGTGGGATTTCGAAGACAACCAGGATGTTGGCTCAGAAGCAGCCACACATTCAAAGAGTGCGTAATAGCTCACTGGTCGAGAGGTCCTGCGCCGAAAATGTCCGGGGCTGAAACACGACACCGAAGCTGAGGAATGTCTGAAGACATTGGTAGAGGAGCATTGGATACGCGACGAAGCAGTACCGGAAGGAGCTGTGGAGTGTATCGAAGAGAGAATGCCGGAATGAGTAGCGAGAGAAAGGTGAGAATCCTTTCGGCCGAATATCTAAGGTTTCCAGGGTAAAGCTGATCTGCCCTGGGTAAGTCGGGGCCTAAGGCGAGGGCGAGAGCCGTAGCCGATGGACAACAGGTTGAGATTCCTGTACTGCAGTAAGACAGAACTGTGGGGACACGTGTGGAGAGCATAGGCGCGGAATGGGAAGCCGCGTGCAAGCGAGGTAGGAGTCCTGTAGGAAAAACCGCAGGGCAATCCGAAGACGTGATGCGGACCGAAATTTAGTAGGGAAGTATGTGAGCCATGCGTCAAGAAAAGCCGCTATTGTTCTTATTGTACCCGTACCGTAAACCGACACAGGTGGATGAGGAGAGAATCCTAAGGCCGACGGAAGAAGCATTGTTAAGGAACTCGGCAAAATGACCCCGTAACTTCGGGAGAAGGGGTGCCCGTGTAACAGCGGGCCGCAGAGAATAGGCTCAAGCAACTGTTTAGCAAAAACACAGGTCTATGCAAAACCGAAAGGTGAGGTATATGGGCTGACGCCTGCCCGGTGCTGGAAGGTTAAGAGGAGAGGTTAGCGCAAGCGAAGCTTTGAATTTAAGCCCCAGTAAACGGCGGCCGTAACTATAACGGTCCTAAGGTAGCGAAATTCCTTGTCGGGTAAGTTCCGACCCGCACGAAAGGCGTAATGATTTGAGCGCTGTCTCGACAATGCATCCGGTGAAATTGAAGTACCAGTGAAGATGCTGGTTACCTGCGCCAGGACGGAAAGACCCCATGGAGCTTTACTCCAGCTTGATACTGGGATTCGGTATTGCATGTACAGGATAGGTGGGAGACTAAGAAATGGTAACGCCAGTTGCCATGGAGCCGCTGTTGGGATACCACCCTTGCAGTACTGGGTTTCTAACCAGCAGCCGTGACCCGGCTGGGGGACAATGTCAGGTGGGGAGTTTGACTGGGGCGGTCGCCTCCGAAAGGGTATCGGAGGCGCTCAAAGGTTCCCTCAGAATGGTTGGAAACCATTCGAAGAGTGCAAAGGCAGAAGGGAGCTTGACTGCGACACCGACGGGTGGAGCAGGTACGAAAGTAGGACTTAGTGATCCGGTGGTATTAAGTGGGAATGCCATCGCTCAACGGATAAAAGCTACCCTGGGGATAACAGGCTTATCACTCCCAAGAGTTCACATCGACGGAGTGGTTTGGCACCTCGATGTCGGCTCATCGCATCCTGGGGCTGTAGTAGGTCCCAAGGGTTGGGCTGTTCGCCCATTAAAGCGGTACGCGAGCTGGGTTCAGAACGTCGTGAGACAGTTCGGTCCCTATCCGGCGTGGGCGTAGGATATCTGAGAGGAGCTGTCCTTAGTACGAGAGGACCGGGATGGACGGACCGCTGGTGTACCTGTTGCAGTGCCAGCTGCATGGCAGGGTAGCCAAGTCCGGAAGGGATAAACGCTGAAGGCATCTAAGCGTGAAGCCCCCCTCAAGATGAGATATCCCATTCTATAAAAGAAGTAAGACCCCTTGAAGACGACGAGGTAGATAGGGCAGAGGTGGAAGTGCAGTAATGTATGGAGCTGACTGTTACTAATCGGTCGAGGGTTTGACCTGGAAGCGGTCAACCGCAGGAAGTAGGAAGTGGATGTTGTGTGTATGCAGTTTTGAAGGTACATGATCAGATGGCCCAGTGGCTCAGTTGGTTAGAGCGCCGCCCTGTCACGGCGGAGGTCACGGGTTCGAGTCCCGTCTGGGTCGTTCACACAGAGCATGAATGACCAGTAGTTCAAGAATTGCAAAGTGTGTAAAAATAATGGGATCTTAGCTCAGCTGGGAGAGCATCTGCCTTACAAGCAGAGGGTCACAGGTTCGAGCCCTGTAGGTCCCATTTTTTTAAGCCGATGTGGCTCAATTGGCAGAGCAGCTGATTTGTAATCAGCAGGTTATCGGTTCGAGTCCGATCATCGGCTTTGTATTGAGAAATCAATACAATATCGTACAATTGAATATGCGATATTTTTGGATGGATTCCCGAGTGGCCAAAGGGGACAGACTGTAAATCTGCTGCAAATTGCTTCGGTGGTTCGAATCCACCTCCATCCAGTTGGATAAAGGTAGTTCAGAGTTAAAATTGTTGAAATGATAGCAAAAAGGCTCGAATTCACCTCCATCCATTATCACTTTAAGTGATGTTAATTCTATCGCGGGATGGAGCAGTCTGGAAGCTCGTCGGGCTCATAACCCGAAGGTCGCAGGTTCAAATCCTGCTCCCGCAATTTCGCCCAGATAGCTCAGTTGGTAGAGCAGAGGACTGAAAATCCTCGTGTCACTGGTTCGATTCCGGTTCTGGGCATATGGGGTATTAGCTCAGTTGGTAGAGCACTTGACTTTTAATCAAGTTGTCCGGGGTTCGAATCCCCGATGCCTCATTAAATAGCCGCTTTCATGGAATGTGAAAGCGGTTTTTTGTTGCATTGGAATTAGATTTTATTATGAATATAAAAAGAAGTAGAATGATATATCATTTTACTTCTTTTTGTTATGTAAATAATGAATGAAGGGTTAAACTTATGTGATATTTTAGAAATACCTAGGCATGATATATGTTTCTTTAGTCAGTATAGCATTTTAAATGGGTATTGGGGAGAAAATATAAAATATTAGTTTGGAAATCAAAAAGATTTTATTGACAAAGTGAGAAACTTATATTATACTTTGAAAGTCAAAACATTAGAAACTTAAACTATTGAAAATAAGAAGAGCGTGTAAAGGAGAAAAAAGATGTTAGAAGAAATGAGAGAGATGATCGCAGAACAGCTGAACTGTGAGGAGAGCAGTATTACAGAAAGCACTTCTTTTAAGGATGATCTGGGGGCGGATTCGCTGGATCTGTTTGAACTGGTGATGGCACTGGAAGAGAAGTATGAGGTTGAGATCCCGTCTGAGGAACTGGCTGAGCTGACAACGGTTGGTGCAGTTATGGAATATCTGAAGAATAAAGGTGTGGAGGCGTAATCCACACTTTTTCTGAAAGCAGGGAAGGAGACAGAAAGCAGATGAAGACAAGAGTAACAGAACTTTTACAGATTGAATATCCGATAATCCAGGGCGGTATGGCATGGGTAGCGGAGCATCATCTGGCAGCTGCGGTATCAGAGGCAGGCGGATTTGGTCTGATCGGTGCGGCAAGTGCACCGCCGGAGATTGTCCGGGAAGAGATCCGGAAGGCAAAAGAGCTGACGGACAAGCCATTTGGTGTGAATATTATGCTTCTGAATCCGAATGCTGATGAAGTGGCGAAAATTGTAGTGGAGGAAGGCATTCAGGCGGTTACGACAGGTGCCGGTAATCCGGAAAAATATATGTCGATGTGGAAAGAAGCGGGCGTAAAGGTGATTCCGGTTGTCGCTTCGGTAGCGATGGCGAAGCGAATGGAACGATACGGCGCGGATGCGGTAGTGGCTGAGGGTATGGAAGCCGGTGGGCATATCGGAAATCAGACGACAATGGCACTGATTCCGCAGATCGTAGATGCGGTAAACATCCCGGTGATCGCGGCAGGTGGTATCGGAGACGGACGGGGAATCGCAGCTTCTTTTATGCTGGGTGCAGAGGGCGTGCAGATGGGAACCCGTTTTGTGGTGGCTGATGAGTCGATTGTCCACGAGAATTATAAAAACAGAATCGTGAAGGCAAAAGATATCGATTCTGTGGTAACCGGTCAGAGTACCGGTCATCCGGTGCGCTGTCTGAGAAACCAGATGACGAAAGAATATATCAAAAAAGAGCAGGAAGGCGTACCGTTCGAGGAACTGGAACGGATGACGCTGGGATCGCTTCGAAAAGCAGTGATGGACGGCGATATTTTAAACGGCACAGTGATGGCAGGACAGATCGCCGGGCTGGTAAGTAAGAGACAGAGCTGTAAGGAGATTTTGCAGGAGATTATGGGCGAGGCTGAGAAGTTGCTGCACTGTTAAAATAAGAAAAATAAAAAGTGGCGATAAAAATAACAAGTATGGAAACATAATTTTGTCGCCACAAAAATTTAAATAAATACTTTGAAAATCAAATTATAAAAAGGAGACATTCATGAGTAAAGTGGCATTTGTATTTCCGGGGCAGGGTGCACAGTATGTGGGAATGGGGAAGGATTTTTATGAGCAGATTCCGGTATCCAGGAAAGTGTATACGATTGCATCCGAAGTGACCGGGTTGAATCTTCCGGGGCTTTGTTTTAAAGAGAATGAGCAGATTGATATCACGGAATATACGCAGATCGCCATGCTGGCGACGGAGGCGGCGATGTTGGCGGCTTTACAGGAAAAGGGTGTGAAGGCGGATGTAGCTGCCGGACTGAGTCTGGGAGAGTACGGAGCCATCCTGACGGCTGGAGCGATGTCTCTGGAGGATGTTTTCCGGGTGGTAAGACAGAGAGGAATCCTGATGCAGAAAGCAGTACCGACCGGTGGAGCTATGTGTGCGGTTCTTGGAATGGATGGCGAGAAGATTGCGAAAATCTGTGAGGAGACGGAAGGGATCGTTTCAGTAGCCAATTATAACTGCCCGGGACAGATTGTGATTACTGGAGAGGAAGGGGCAGTTGCAGCTGCAGCTGAAAAGTTGAAAGAGGCGGGAGCGAGAAGATGTATCCCGTTGAAGGTCAGCGGTCCATTTCATTCGGAAATGTTAAAAGGAGCAGGGGAAAAGCTTGCGGGAGTGCTTGTGGATGTGGAACTGAAAGAATTTTCCATGCCGTATGTTACGAATGTGACGGCAGATTATGTGACAGATATTTCTGAGATTAAGGAACTGCTTGGCAGACAGGTGTATTCTTCGGTAAGATGGCAGCAGAGCGTGGAGAGGATGATCGCGGATGGTGTGGATACCTTTATCGAGATCGGGCCGGGAAGAACGCTGACGGGATTTTTGAAGAAGATTAATAAAAATGTAACGGGATTGCATATCGAAAAAGTGGAAGAGCTGGAGAAGGTTGTAAGGCTGTTGTGTGACAAGCAGTAATTTTCGCATTGATGCATGCAACGAGTTATAAGCTACGTTTACACGGAAAGGTAATGAGTACGGTGAAAGGAGCAGCGATGGAGAAAAAGGTAGCACTGGTGACAGGGGCGAGCCGGGGGATTGGGAGACAGATCAGTCTTACTCTGGCAAAAGAAGGAATGTTTGTGGTTGTCAATTACTGTGGATCGGAAGCACGGGCAAAGGGCGTGCTGGAAGAAATCCGGGAAAATGGTGGTGACGGATGTATTTATCAGTGTGATGTGGCAGATTATCAGCAGACGGAAGCAATGGCAAGGGATCTGATTAAAACGTATGGTCATGTGGATGTGCTGGTGAATAATGCGGGAATCACGAGAGATAATCTGATCCTGCGGATGAGTGAAGAGGAGTTTGATGCGGTTGTGGAGACGAATCTGAAGGGATGTTTCCATACGATCCGCCATCTGTCACGGTATTTTCTGAAGCAGAGGAGTGGAAAAATCATCAACATCGCATCGGTTTCCGGCGTGCTGGGAAATGCAGGGCAGGCAAATTATGCGGCATCGAAGGCAGGAATTATCGGGCTTACGAAGACGGTGGCGAGAGAACTGGCAAGCAGAGGGATTACAGTCAATGCGGTGGCTCCGGGATTTGTCCATACGGAGATGACGGAGGTACTTTCGGAGCAGGTGAAAGAGGCAGCAGTAGCACAGATCCCGCTGGGGAGATTTGGAGAACCGGAGGATATCGCGAATGTGGTGGCATTTCTGGCGTCTGAGAAAGCGGATTATATTACCGGGCAGGTCATCTGTGTAGATGGCGGTATGGTGATGTAAAAGCAGATAGGATGCTGCAAAGGCATACGATTGTTTACATAATATAGATGTGAACCGTTGGCAAAATAAGATAAATTATCTGGACTGACAGTATGGAGTACATATTGCTGACTGGCAGTAGTAGTTATAATGTGGCAGAAAATATGTGCCGGACAAAGCTAACGGGAAGAAAGAGAAGGACAGAGGAGCGATTATGAGACGAGTAGTTGTGACCGGAATGGGTGCTGTGACACCGATTGGGATTGGTGTGGAGGCATTCTGGGAGAATGTGAAGAAAAAGACACTGGGATTTGGTGAGATTACCCGGTTTGATACGACAGATTATAAAGTACACATTGCTGCGGAAGTGAAAGATTTTGCAGGGAAAAACTATATGGACTTTAAGGCAGCAAAGAGAATGGAGTTGTTCTGCCAGTATGCGGTGGCTGCAGCAAAAGAGGCGTTTGAACAGGCGGGACTGGATATGGAAAAAGAAGATCCGTTTCGCGTGGGATGTTCCATCGGATCGGGAATCGGAAGTCTGCAGGCAGCAGAAACAGCATGTCATAAAATTGCGGAGAAAGGACCCTCCAGAGTAAACCCACTTCTGGTTCCACTGATGATCTCCAACATGGCAGCAGGGAATGTTTCGATTCAACTGGGGCTGAAAGGAAAAAGTCTGAATGTGGTAACCGCGTGTGCAACGGGAACCCATTCCATCGGAGAGGCATATCGCAGTATCCAATGTGGAGATGCGGATGTGATGCTGGCAGGCGGTACGGAAGCAAGTATCTGCCCGGTTGGTGTGGCAGGTTTTACCGCACTGACAGCACTTTCTACGGTAGATGATCCGGAGAAGTGTTCGCTGCCATTTGACAAAAACAGAAGCGGATTTGTCATGGGAGAAGGTTCCGGCGTGGTTGTTCTGGAAGAACTGGAGCATGCGAGACAGAGAGGTGCGAAGATTCTCGCAGAAGTTGTGGGATACGGTGCAACCAGTGATGCGTATCATATTACCTCTCCGGCAGAGGACGGTTCCGGGGCTGCGAAAGCGATGGAACTGGCGCTGGAAGAAGCAGGAGTAAAAAAAGAGGAGCTGATGTATATCAATGCACATGGAACTGCGACGCATCACAACGATCTGTTCGAGACGAGAGCAATCAAAAAGCTGTTCGGAGAGCATGCGTATGAGATGAAGGTAAATTCTACAAAGTCTATGGTAGGACATTTGCTGGGCGCTGCCGGGGCTGTGGAATTTATTACCTGTGTGAAAGAAATCGAGGATGGATTTATTCATGCAACGGCGGGGTACACGACACCGGACGAGGAAATGGACTTGAATTATGTGGCAGGTGACGGTGTAGAAGAAAATCTGGAGTATGCACTTTCGAATTCACTGGGATTTGGTGGACATAATGCGAGTATTCTTGTGAAAAAATGGGACATATAAGAACCAGCGGAAGAGAATTTGTGTGGCTGTTAAAAAAATAGTGTGATGAAAAATAGAAAAATCGGTTCATGTATGAACAGACGAAAAAATGACAGAAAAGGTTGAAGAATTGTGTGTATAGTGAGAATCACAAAAAAGAGGAGAATAAGAAATGGAATTTGAAAATCTTCTGACATTGATTAAAACAGTTTCCGGGTCGGAGTTGACTTCTTTTACCATGAAAGACGGCGATCTGAAGATCTCTATGGGAAAGGAAAAACAGGTGGTCGTGGAGCAGACCGGGATGCAGGTGATGCCTGCAGTGGCAGGAAACTCAGATACAGTATCGGCCGGTTCTGGCAGTTTTAATGGGAAGCAGGAGCAGCAGGAGGAGTGCCAGCCGGAAGGAAAGACAGTAAAGGCTCCTCTGGTGGGAACCTTTTATGCGGCTTCGGCACCGGATGCGGAAGCATTTGTCAGCGTGGGTGATACAGTGAAAAAGGGACAGACTCTGGGAATCATCGAGGCGATGAAGCTGATGAATGAGATTGAGAGTGAGTACGACGGAGTGGTAAAAGAGATTCTGATTGAGAACGGACAGATGGCAGAGTATGGACAGCCTTTATTTGTTATCGGGTAATGACTGAAAATACCTGAAAACCATATGTTTGTGTGCAGGAGGTAACAGAGTTTATGTCAGTGTTAACAACAAAAGAAATCATGGATATTATCCCACACCGGCATCCGTTTCTTCTGGTGGATACCATAGAAGAACTGGTACCGGGGGTACGGGCAGCAGGAAAAAAATGTGTGACATATGATGAGTATTATTTCCGTGGACACTTTCCACAGGAGCCGGTGATGCCGGGAGTGCTGATCATCGAGGCACTGGCGCAGGTGGGTGCGGTATGTATCTTAAGCTGTGAAAAGTTCAAAGGAAAGACTGCTTATTTTGGTGGGATTAACAACTGTCGATTTAAGAAAAAGGTGGTTCCGGGGGATGTTTTGATGCTGGAGACGGAACTGATCAAACAGAAGGGACCGGTTGCGATTGCAAGAGCAACAGCTACGGTAGATGGAAAAGTGGCAGCAACGGCAGAACTTACAGTAGCCATTGGATAGGAGAACAAACATGTTTCGGAAAATATTGATTGCAAACAGAGGAGAGATCGCGGTGCGGATCATCCGTGCCTGCAGAGAGATGGGAATCGCTACGGTAGCAGTTTATTCGGAGGCAGACCGGGAAGCACTGCATACCCAGCTGGCAGATGAGGCTGTTTGTATCGGACCGGCAGCGGCGACAGACAGTTATCTGAATATGGAGCAGATTCTGAGTGCATGTATCGCAACAAAAGCGGATGCGATACATCCTGGATTTGGTTTTTTGTCAGAGAACAGCCGGTTTGTGGAAATGTGTGAAAAATGTAATATTACGTTCATCGGACCGACTGCGGAGATGATGGACAAGATGGGAAATAAATCGCAGGCAAGGTTGACAATGATAGAAGCCGGTGTTCCGGTGGTTCCGGGAACAAAAGAACCGGTCTATGACGCAAAACGGGGAGCAGCTATGGCAGAAGACATAGGATACCCGGTGATGATCAAGGCATCTTTCGGAGGCGGTGGAAAAGGGATGCGGATTGCCTTCGGACCGGACGACTTTGAGGAGAACTTTCAGGTAGCCCAGTTAGAGTCAGTACGTGGATTCGGAGATAACACCATGTATATCGAAAAATATGTACAGGAACCGAGACATATAGAGTTTCAGATCATGGCAGATAA
The DNA here is from genome assembly GCF_004123145.1 of Blautia faecicola. NCBI lineage: Bacteria > Bacillati > Bacillota > Clostridia > Lachnospirales > Lachnospiraceae > Blautia > Blautia faecicola. The sequence continues at coordinate 36,933 of NZ_SDKC01000001.1, forward strand.
GTTTGGAAATGTTGTGCAGTTCGGAGAACGGGACTGTTCGATCCAGAGAAATCATCAGAAGATGATCGAAGAATCTCCCAGTGTGGCACTGACACCGGAACTTCGCAGACGGATGGGTGATGCGGCAGTGCGTGCAGCAAAGGCTGTACATTACGAAAGTGCCGGTACCATTGAATTTTTACTGGATAAGGATAAAAATTTTTATTTTATGGAAATGAATACACGGATCCAGGTGGAACATCCGGTGACAGAAATGGTTTCCGGCGTGGATCTGATGAAAGAGATGATCCGGGTGGCAGCAGGGGAACCACTCTCAGTAAAACAGGAAGATATTCACCTGCAGGGACATGCGATGGAATGCAGAATCAATGCAGAGGATCCTGCTCATCATTTTCGGCCGTGTCCGGGAGTCATCGAAGCAATCCATCTGCCTGGTGGAAATGGTGTACGGATCGATACGGCAGCCTATAACGGGTATGAGATTCCGCCATTTTATGATTCTATGATAGCGAAAGTAATTGTGCATGGAAGAACCAGACAGGAGGCCATCGATAAGATGCGCAGTACGCTGGGAGAACTGATCATAGATGGTGTGACAACCAACGTGGATTTTCAGTATGAGATATTAGATAATGAGGATTTTCAGGCGGGAGAGATCACAACGGATTTTATCCCGATGCATTTTAATCTGTAGGACAGAAAACCTGTCCGGGCAGACAGGAGGTTTTAACTATGGCGAAATTAAAACATATGTTTAAAAAGACGGCAGTTCTGTTCCGGGACAGAGAAGACAGGAATCAGGAAAAAAAAGAGCCATCGGCACCGGAAGGATTGTGGCTTAAGTGTCCGAAATGCGGAGAAGTAGTATACCGGGATGATGTAAAAGCACATGGATATGTATGCCCGAAGTGCGAGGGATATTTCCGGATCGGAACCAGAACCAGGATCCGCATGGTTGCAGACACAGGAACATTTCAGGAGTGGTTTACCGATCTGGAAACGGAAAATCCGCTGGAATATCCGGGATATGAAGAAAAGATTGCAAATCTGCATGAGAAGACAAAACTTCATGAAGCAGTTACTGTGGGAAAATGCATGGTGAATGGTCTGGAGACAGTACTTGGTGTCTGCGATGCCCGTTTCCTGATGGGAAGCATGGGGTATGTCGTAGGTGAAAAAATTACGAGAGCTTTTGAACGGGCGACGGAAGAAAAACTGCCGGTGGTACTGTTTACCAGTTCCGGTGGAGCCAGGATGCAGGAGGGAATCGTATCTCTGATGCAGATGGCAAAAACCTCTGCGGCGATCCGGAAACACAGTGAAGCAGGTCTTTTTTATCTTCCTGTACTGACCGATCCGACTACCGGCGGGGTGACGGCAAGTTTTGCGATGCTTGGAGATGTGATCCTGGCAGAACCGGGGGCACTGATCGGATTTGCAGGACCGAGAGTGATCGCGCAGACCATCGGACAGAAACTGCCGGAGGGATTTCAGAGGGCAGAATTCCTGGTGGAAAAGGGAATCATCGATGGTGTGGTGGAAAGGCAGGAATTGAAGGAGACTGTGTGGAAACTTTTGAAGATTCATCAGGATTCCATGCAATATATCCACTATGGGAAGACACAAAATGTGGAAAACTTCCCGGAAATCAGGAGCAGTCGTGGAAAAGCAGGGACAGACGGAAAAAGTGAGCTGACGGCGTGGGAGCGTGTGGAAATTTCGAGAAGTAAGGAGCGTCCAACGACGCTTTCGTATGTGCAGCAGATCTTTGATGAATTCCTGGAACTTCACGGTGACCGGGCGTTTCGGGATGACGGAGCGGTGATCGGTGGAATCGCGATGTTTAGTGGTCAGCCGGTGACGGTGATCGGGCAGCAGAAGGGAAAGAATGTGAAGGAAAATATTTACCGCAACTTCGGTATGGCTTCCCCGGAAGGTTACCGGAAGGCGCTTCGTCTGATGAAACAGGCGGAAAAATTCGGACGGCCGGTGGTTACGTTTGTGGATACGCCGGGAGCCGCCTGTGGGATCGAGGCAGAAGAACGCGGACAGGGCGAGGCAATTGCCAGAAATCTGCTGGAAATGTCAGGGATCCGGACGCCGATGGTCAGTATTCTGATCGGAGAAGGCGGCAGCGGCGGCGCACTGGGACTGGCAGTGACGGATGAAGTCTGGATGATGGAAAATGCAACGTATTCCATCCTGTCGCCGGAGGGATTTGCCTCGATTCTGTGGAAAGACGGGAAACGGGCAAAAGAGGCTTCGGAAGTGATGAAGATCACGGCGAAAGATCTGAAAAATCTGCGGATCATCGAAAGAGTGATCCGGGAGCCGGAACCGGCGAATGAGGAGAATCTACCGGAGATTGCAGAAGAGATCCGGGAAGATCTGGATGGATTTTTGCGAAAAAGCAGTCAGAAGACGAGAGAAGAGATTGTGGAAGAACGGTACGAAAGATTTCGCCGGATGTAGGAGAGAAAATGAAAGCGTTAAAAATAGGAGAACTTACAGCCAGAATCCCTGTGATCCAGGGTGGGATGGGTGTCGGCATCAGTCTTTCCGGGCTGGCGGGAAGTGTAGCAGCCTGCGGTGGCGTGGGTGTGATTTCCACGGCGCAGATCGGGTATCGGGATCCGGAATTTGAAAAGGATCCGATCGGTACGAATCTGCGGGTGATCGGGGAAGAGATCCGAAAAGCCAGAGCGATTGCAAAGGGTGGAATCCTGGGTGTGAATATCATGGTGGCGACGAGGCAGTATGCGGAGTATGTAAAAGCTGCTGTGAAATCCGGGATTGACCTGATTATTTCCGGTGCGGGACTTCCGATGGATCTGCCGAAACTGGTTGCGGGAAGTAAGACGAAGATTGCACCGATCGTATCCACGGTGAAGGCGGCGAGAGTGATCTGCCGCTTTTGGGATCATCATTACCAGCGGATGCCGGATCTTGTGGTGATCGAAGGACCGAAAGCCGGAGGACATCTTGGATTTTCCAGAAAGCAGCTGGAGGAATTTACCCCGGTAACCTATGATCAGGAGATCAGGGGAATTCTTGCCGAAGTGAAAAAATATGCGGACAAGTATGGAAAAGAGATTCCGGTGGTTGTGGCAGGAGGGATCTTTACCAGAGAAGATATGCTTCATGCAATGGAACTGGGAGCCGACGGCGTACAGATGGGAACCCGGTTTGTGACAACCTGGGAATGTGATGCCTCCGAGGCGTATAAACAGACCTATCTGCATGCAAAGAAAGAAGATATTGTGATCGTGGACAGCCCGGTAGGAATGCCGGGACGGGCGATACGAAACCGGTTTTTGGAGGAAAAAGAAAGCAGGCGAGAGTCAATTAAAAAATGCTATCAGTGTATCGCTACCTGTAATCCGGCGAACACACCATACTGTATCACCAGAGCGCTGGTGCATGCAGCAAAGGGTGAGACGGATGATGCACTGCTGTTTTGCGGGGAAAACGCATGGCGGTGTGAGAAAATGGAAAATGTGGCGGATATTATGGCAGAATTTGCCTGAAAGAAAAAATAAAGAAATATAAATGCAGTAAGACGTGTGGAAAAGAAAAAGATTTTCCACGCGTCTTTTTTCTCGTTGTATTGCATATCAACAGTTGGTCCGGTGAACCAATTTTGATTGCGTGCATGATATAAGAATCATGGATCGGACAGGTCAGAAAAATATTAAAAAAGTATGTAAAATTCTGAAAAAACAGAAATCTCATTGCCGGAAATCTGGAAAAAGAATATAATAAAAGGCAGAATACAGGGGAAATATATGGGGTATTTATCATGGAGGTGCAGTAATGATCAAAGGGTTTAAGATGAAATTGTTTCCGGGAATGGAAGCAGAGTACGAGAGACGGCATAACTTGTTATGGACGGAGATGAAGGAAATGATTCACGAACACGGGGGTAAGAATTATACGATTTTTCTGGACAGGGAGACGCTGACATTGTTTGGTTATATTGAGATTGAAGATGAGGCGCTCTGGGCGAAAGGCGCGGACACGGCGATCAACCGGAAATGGTGGGATTATATGGCGGATATCATGGAGACAAACCGGGATAACAGCCCGGTGAGCGTGGATCTGAAGACGGTGTTTCATCTGGATTAGTACAAAGGACAGATGCAGGAGAGAACAGCCGAAGCGGAAAGAAACGGCGTTGGCTGTAAAAATTAGAAAACAGAGGAATAAGAATGAATAAATTTTCAAGAGACAGAGTAAAAGGTTTTCTTCATACGGACGGAAGACGGATGGTAAACGGAGATGGAAAAACCGTTGTTTTGCGTGGCTGGGGCATGGGAAACTGGATGAATCCGGAAGGATTTATGATCGGTGGTGTGCCGTTGTTTGTGGAAAATGCGGATTTTAACGATTTTGCCCTGCCGAGACGGTTTGAGCGCGGAAGAACGATGGAGACAACGGTTCGGGAACTTTGCGGAAGCTGGTATGCCAGAGATTACTGGATCCGTTGGGCGAAAAATTATGTGACAGAGGAAGATATCCGGTTGATGGCAGAGATGGGATATAATTCGGTACGTCTGCCGATCAGTTCCAGACTGTTTTTGGCGGAAGAGCCGGAGATTATCTGGGTGGAAGAAGGATTTGCCATTCTGGATCAGGTGCTGGATTGGTGCGAAAAATATAAGATTTACGCGATCCTGGACATGCATGGAGCACCGGGCGGACAGTCAGCGCTGGCATGTGATGATGGACTGGATAACCGGCCACATATGTTTACGGAGCCGGAGAGCAGGGAGCGTGCGATCCTTTTGTGGGAAGAATTTGCCAGACGGTATGCCGACCGGTGGATCGTGGGTGGATATGATCTGATCAATGAGCCGCTTTCCGGTCCGGACTGCGCGTATCTGATTCCGGAACTGGGGAAATTTTATGATGAACTGATTCCAAGGATCCGAAAATACGATAAAAACCATATGCTGACGCTGGAGGGCGCGGTATTTTCGATGGATATGGATATTTTTGATCATGAATATGATCCGGAGTGCCATAACTGGTGCATGCATACGCATTTTTATCATTTTTCACCGGAGGTAAGGGATCTGTACCGTTTTCTGGATTCCTCGGTGCGGTGCAATGTGCCGATCTGGATCGGAGAGGGTGGCAGTGAACCGGTGGATAACAGTATTTACTATGAGATTGCGGCGACCTTTGATATCGGATACTCAATCTGGACCTGGAAATCCGCGGACGATCCGAAAGGAGAAGGCTCCGGTGTGGTAAGATATCAACTGCCGAAGGACTGGGAACCGGTGCGTGCCTATATCCGAAACGGAGGTCCGAGACCGTCTTACCGGGAATCTCAGAAAATCATGGATGAGATGCTGGAAAATATCCGAATGGAACATTGTTCTGTGTGGTGGGAGAAGAATTATTATAATCTTCGCCAGCCCGGTATTACGCTTCCGGCAGTCGGATTTGATGAGGGAAGCGAGAAGGCAAATGGATGGAGATTTGGCAATCCATTTGGCTACCGGACAGAAACAGGGATGAAAATGGTACTGAAACCGGGTGTAAAACCGCCGAAACATGTGGTGGTTCCTACGAGAGAGGAGATCCGTCCGTCAAATCCGCTTACTGATCTGTGTCTGGAACTGCGGGCAGGAGAACAGGCTTCATATACGATCCGTGATGTGGAAAAGACCTGTAACGTAACCGCAAAGCTACGCTCAGTGGACGGACAGGAAGGCAGAGTGAAAATACTCTGTACGTCACTGGATGGAAATGTGCAGGAACGGGAACTTATGGTGAAGGGAACAGAGACAGCCGGATATGAGCTGGCAGTGCTGGAAGCAGGCGCCGAATGGGTGATAACGGTTGTTATGGAAGCCGGAAGCATGCAGATGGATGAGATTACATTTGCGAGATAACAGATAGGAGGGCAAAAAGTATGCAACGTATTGGGTTAGACAAAAACTGGGATTTTTATGAGAGTGATGAGAGCATGAGCTTCGTATTTGCCACACCGCCGAGTCAGAAGGTGGATCTGCCGCATGATTTTATCGTGGGAAAACCGAGAAGTGCAGATGCACCGGGTGGACCGGCAAACGGATATTTCGGAAACGGGGAAGGTGTGTATAAGAAGACGCTGGATATCCCGAAAGAGTGGGAAGGAAAGAAGGTCATTCTGGATATCGACGGGGCGTACATGAATCTGGAAGTGCTGTTGAATACGACATTGCTTGCGATGCATCCAAACGGCTATATTCCGTTCCAGGTGGATCTGACACCGGCGCTTCGTTTTGACGGGAAGAAAAACAAACTGAAACTGATCACCCAGAGCAGACAGCCGTCAACCCGTTGGTACAGTGGCGGCGGACTCTACCGTGATGTATGCCTGTGGGTGGGAGGTCCGATCTGTGTGGAGCCGTGGAATGTGTTCGTGACCACACCGGAAATTGGTGAAAAAGAAGCGGTGGTAAATGTGGATACCGTGATCACCGGAACCGATATCGAAGAGACCGTGGACTATCGGTGTGAAATCCTGGACGCCGGTGGAAAAGTTGTCGGAAAAGTGGAGAAAACCATGCAGGTATGTGGAAAACAGAAGGAGAATGTACAGGTGACTGTGGAAAATCCTTCGCTTTGGGATCTGGAGCATCCGTATCTGTATACCTACCGTATTACCGTCAGCAAAGACGGAGAAGTTACGGATCAGGCGGAAGATACTTTTGGTATCCGAAAGATTGAAGTGGATGCGGTCAACGGATTCCGGCTGAATGGAAAGAAGATGAACCTGAAGGGCGGCTGTATCCATCACGATAACGGATTCCTTGGTGCGTGCGCATACCCGAAAGCGGAAGAGAGAAAGATTCAGGTTCTGAAAAAAGCCGGCTACAATACTGTCCGCATCAGTCATTATCCGCCGTCCATGGCGATGTTAAAGGTATGTGACCGCGTCGGTATGCTTCTGATGGATGAGGCATTTGATGTGTGGCGGCTTGGCAAGATGCCGTTGGACTATCATCTTTATTTTGAAGAGTGGTGGGCGAGAGATATCGAATACATGGTACGCCGTGACCGGAATCACCCGTGTGTGATCACATACTCGATCGGAAATGAGATCACAGAGCGTGATGGTGGAAACGACGGAGCAGAGTGGTCGAGAAAACTGGCTGCAAAGGTTCGTGAATTTGACAGCACCCGTTTTGTGACTTCTGCAATCTGCGGCGTATTTCCGGAGCCGGAAGTGGAAGATGATGAGGAGGACAGCGCCGGAACCAACTTTGACCTGAACCTGATGCAGGATAATTCGGTGTGGAATAAGGCAACAGAAAATTACTGTAAACCGCTGGATATTGTGGGATATAACTATCTGAGAGATGTTTATGAGGAGAGCCATGAACTGTTCCCGGAACGTGTGATGATCGGAACGGAGACACATTCATTTACCACTTACGATTATTGGAAAAAAGTAGAGGAACTGCCGTATGTGATCGGTGACTGCATCTGGGCAGCTGTGGATTATATGGGTGAAGTCGGTGTCGGTAAGGTATACTGGGAAAATGCACATGAGGACTTTAATTTTATGGCACCATACCCGTGGAGAACATCCTGGCAGTCGGATATTGATCTGACCGGAGAACAGCGACCGCAGTCGGTGTATCGTGAGATCATGTGGGGAAATACGAAGAAGTCCGGTATTTACACCACGCATCCGAAACACTTCGGAGAGAACTTCCGGGGAACAGACTGGCATTGGTATGATGTCAATGACTGCTGGTGTTTTGCGGATGAATGGCTTGGAAGACCGGTGAAAGTGGATGTATACGGAGCAGGAGATGAGGCGGAATTCATTCTGAACGGAAAGAGCCTGGGAAGAAAACCGATCGAGAAACTGATGGCTTCCATGGACATTCCTTATGAACCGGGAATTCTGGAAGGGATTGTCTATAAAGATGGAGCAGAGATTAGCAGAAGTACACTGGTGACACCAGAAGAGGCAGCAGTACTGGAACTGATTCCGGAAGAAAAAAGCTTTGTGGCAGACGGCAAGGATCTGGCTTATGTCAGGGCAACTCTGAAAGATGCAGACGGAAACCGTCTGACGCAGGATGAACGGGAGATTCAGGTAGAGACAGACGGTGTAGGAACCTTCCTGGCAGTGGGAAGCGGCAATCCATGCACGGAAGACCAGATCACAGATACCAAGTGTCATCTGTATCGCGGAACCGCAATTGTGATCCTGAAGAGCAAAGAGGCAGGAGAGACGAAGATTACGGTGAAAGCGGACGGCGTTGCGGCTGGAAGCTGTGTGGTAGAGGCAAAATAAGAAGCAAGGTTTGCTTGATACAGGCATAAAATAGTAGTTTTTGATTACGGAAAAATGCGACTAATCTAAAATCAGATATTAGGTTAGTCGTATTTTTGTTCTGATAAAAGTTACATAAAAACGGGATTTGTATAAGTACATAACGAGGGTTGAGGGACAACGTTTTGGTATGGACAGATCTGTGAATTCTATTATAATAGATTTTATAGAACAGCAGTCGGGAGGAATAGCGTGGAGAGATTAATTTTAAGTGAGCAGGGTTACCGGGAGCAGATGGAAAATGTTGTGGAACCGTATCTGGATATCCGCAAGTCCGTGCTGTGGCCGGAACGGGAAGAGGGGAAGAAAATCTACTGTGAGCGGTATCTGGCGGATAGTCCGAAGGGTGTGGTGATGATTTCCCATGGATTTACGGAAACTGCGGAAAAATATAAAGAAGTGATCTATTATTTTGTAAAAAAACAGTATCATGTGTATCTGCCGGAATATTGTGGGCATGGAAGAAGTTATCGGTTGATACCGGAGAGTTCGCTGGTGCATGTGGACGATTATCAGCGGTATGTAGATGATTTTCTGTATGTGGCAAAGATGGCAACAAAAGAAAATCCGGGACTTCCGGTATTTTTATATGGACATTCCATGGGTGGAGGTCTGGCGGCAGCGGAGGCAGCGCAGGAGCCGGAACTTTTCAGGAAAGTGGTGCTTTCCTCCCCGATGATTCGTCCGGATACCGGAAATATCCCGTGGCCGGTGGCAAAACAGATCGCTTTCGGTGCGTGCCAGCAGGGAAAAGGAGCGGAATATGTAGTCGGACAACACCCGTATGAGGGACGGGAAAACTTCGAAAACAGTTCTTCCACCTGCAAGGTGCGTTTTGAATATTATCAGGATAAAAAAGAGAAGGAACCGTTGTTTCAGACAAACGGAGCGTCCTACAGCTGGCTGTATCAGGCGGGACGGCTGAACCGGTACTTGCAGCGGAAGGCGTGGAAGAAGATTCAGGCTCCGGTGCTGATCTTCCAGTCGGCGGAGGACCATCTGGTGTCAAAACCGGAACAGGTGCGGTTTGTAGTAAAACTTGCCAGACGGGGACTGACCTCGGGAACCATGATCATCGTGCCGGGAACGAAACATGAGATCTACGGATCCGGAAGCCGGATCCTGCGGGGGTACTGGAAACGGATTTTTGCGTTTCTGGAAGAACCGCAGGTGGAAAAGAATGGTTCGGGAAAATAATAAAGATACAGGATGCTCATGTTGATCGTTGTGATCCTGGGACTGGCAATATTATACGCAGGTCTTCGAACACATTACAGCGTGGGAATTTCTCAGATCTGGATTGCCGGGATCCTGTTCTGGCTGTCGTTTCTGGGATTGATTACGACAATATCCGACAATTTATTTTGGGATGCAGACACCGGAATTTTTCTTGCGGTAATGGTTTGGTTCGAATCTATCATCTGGATGGTGATTCTTGGAATCAGGGTGATTGTGCTGAAGATAAAGAACCGGCGATAACAGGTTATAAAAAACAGAAAGGAAAATAAAAGTATGAGATTAGAGATGCATGCACATGACTGTGAAGTCAGCCCGTGTGCAGTGATTAAAGCAAAGGAACTGGTAGACGGATATAAAGAGGCCGGATATGACGGAATCGTGATCACCAATCATTTTGACAAGGGGATCATGCACCTGTGGGGTGAGACGACAGAGGAGCATTATCAGACTTATCTTCGCGGGTATGAGCTGGCAAAAGAAGAGGGAGAACGTGTAGGTCTGAGGGTGATCCTCGGTATGGAGATCCGTCTGGAATGCGGACCGGAGGATTATCTGGTATACGGCGTGACAAAGGATTTTATCCGGGAGCATATGGACATCTGTGGCTGCAGTCTGCAGGAATTATATGAGATCTGTGAGGAAAATGGATGTGTCCTGATACAGGCTCACCCTTTCCGGGAATACTGTCAGATACAGAATCCGAAGTATCTGCATGGTGTGGAGAGAAACTTTAATTCCGGACATGACAACCATAATGAAAAACTGGACGCATGGCTGAAGGAACCGGGAAGAGAGCACCTGATCATAACCCGGGGAAGCGACTGCCATGAGATTCCTCAGGTGGGACTGGTAGATTTTGTGATAGATGAGGATGTGAAAAACAGCACGGAACTGGTACAGGTGTTAAAGAAGCTTGTATGAAAACCATAGCGGAGCAAGATAAAAATTCTGTTAATGTAAATAGTATACATATATAAAGGAGAAGAACACGATGGAGATTATAAATGGCGAAAGACTGGTATTGGGGACTTGTTATTATCCGGAACACTGGGACGAAAGCCTCTGGCGAGATGATCTGAGAAGAATGCTGGAAAATGGTATCGAAGTGATACGAATCGCAGAATTCGCATGGAGTAAGATCGAACGGTATGAAGGTGTATTCAACTATGATTTCTTTGACAGATTTCTGGATGTAGCTGCTGATATGGGTATGAAAGTGATCTTTTGTACCCCGACGGCTACACCGCCGGCCTGGCTGACTGAGAAATATCCGGAAGTTCTGAATGCAAACATGGACGGTGTTCTGTACCGCCATGGCGGAAGAAGACATTACAACTACAACTCTCCGAAATATCAGGAACTGACCAGAATTATTGTGGAAAAATCTGCATCTCATTATGCAAAACATCCGGCAATCATCGGATGGCAGATTGATAATGAGCTTAACTGTGAGAAAAATGAGTTCTATTCTGAGAGTGATACCATCGCTTTCCGCAAATTTCTGATGGAAAAATACGGAAGTATTGATGCACTGAACGAAGCATGGGGAACGAACTTCTGGAATCAGACATACAACAGCTTTGAGGAAGTGTATGTGCCGAGAACCACTCTGAGCAACAACACCAACCCTCATGAAGTATTGGATTATACCAGATTCGTATCTGACAGCGCATGCAGATTCGCAAAAATGCAGAGCGATATCATCCGCAAATACATCAAACCGGGTGATTTTATCACCACCAACGGTCTGTTCGGCAACCTGGACAACCAGAGAATGACAAACGAGAGTCTGGATTTCATCACATATGATTCTTATCCGAACTTTGCTTATTGTCTGGATGCGTACAACAAGGATAACTTCCTGAAAGACCGTATGTGGAGCCGTAACCTGTCTGAGGTTCGTGCGGTATCCAAAAACTTCGGTATCATGGAACAGCAGTCCGGAGCCAACGGATGGAATACCGGTATGGCAGCTCCGACTCCGAAGCCTGGACAGATGACCCTGTGGACCATGCAGAGTGTGGCACATGGTGCAGACTATGTCAGCTATTTCCGCTGGAGAACCTGTACTTACGGTACTGAGATTTACTGGCATGGTATCCTGGATTATTCGGGAAGAGACAACCGGAGACTGGCAGAAGTCAAATCGGTTCATGAGAAATTCCAGAAACTGTCTGAGATTGCAGGCTCCAAGTATGAAGCAAAAGTTGGTTTCCTGAAAGACTATGACAACGCATGGGACAGCCAGCTGGATGTATGGCATGAAAAAGTAGAGTGGAAGAGCCAGCTTGGCATCTTCGAAGCTGCACAGAGAACCCATACACCGATGGATTATATCTATCTGCGCGACGATGTAACCGCAGAAGACCTGAAACCATATAGCGTACTGTTCTACCCGCATCCGGTACTGATCTCAGAGGAGAGAAAAGTCGTACTGGAAGAGTATGTAAAGAATGGCGGCTGCCTAGTTCTGGGCTGCAGAAGCGGATACAAAGATATGTACGGCCGTTGTGTTATGGACAAACTGCCGGGCAAGTTTGCCGAGATGAGTGGTGTGGATATTCCGGAATACACACTGGTATCCCCGGACAACAAAGATATCGTGATCGACTGGGATGGCACGAAGCTGGAAGCTGCTGTATTTAACGATCAGCTGGTAGCAGTGGGTGAACATGCAGAAGTTCTTGGAAGATATGAGAACTGTTATTATGCAGGAGAACCTGGACTGATTAAGAATACTTACGGAGAAGGAACCGTATATTACTTCGGCGCAGCATTCTCAGAGAAAACAGCAGAAGTATTCCTGGAGAAACTGGGTGTGAAAGATCCACACAACGCAAAACTGGAGATCCCGGAAACCTGCGAACTGGCTGTAAGAAAGAAAGACGATACCGAGTATTGCTTCGTTCTGAACTACAAAGACGCAGAAGCCGAGATCCATGTCAAAGAAGAGATGACGGATCTGTATACAGGGGAGAAAGTGAGCGGTACAGTTGTGCTGAAACCGTTTGAGGTCAGAGTGTTGAAATAAGGGTGTGAAAAGAGGCGGTGGAAAGAAATCCATCGCCTCTTGAAAAATAAGATAGACAAAAAAATCAGCAGGTGTTAAGATAACTGCAAAGCATACGATTTCCATTCATTGAGAAATTCAATTATCATTTCTAAAAACATATCTTGATTTCATATTCGGAGAAGTCTCAATGCTTTTATATTTTCAAAAATCAGCAGTGAGATTGCTTCATGGACGGATAATCAGAATATATTCATCTTATATGAAAAGATCTCCTGCGCAAAAACAAAAAGGAGGAGATTGGTGGGAAAAAAGGATACCATAACCAAAAATTACATGAAGGAGAACAGGGTTTTCGCGGATGCCTTCAATTATTTACTGTACAATGGGCAGCAGATGATTCAACCGGAAAAACTGAGGGAAATCGACACAACAGAAATGGCGATTCTGCAGGGTGGTGATCAGAAACATCAGGATTCGGAAACGGTACAAAAATATAGGGATATATTGAAGAAAACCGTAGTGAAGGAGGATGGGGAGACGGTGTATCTTCTGCTTGGTGTTGAAAATCAGACGGATATCCATTATGCGATGCCAGTAAGAAATCTGATCTATGATGCGCTTCAGTATGGAAAACAGGTAAGTGATATTACGGCAGAAAACCGAAAGACAGGGAAGAAAAGATCAGGTGGAGAGTATTTATCTGGGTTTTATAAAGAAGATAAGCTCACGCCGGTAATCACGCTGGTGATTCATTTCGGTACGGAGTTATGGGACGGACCGGAATCATTACATGAAATGCTGCGTGTAAATGATAAAAAAATACTGGATTATATTCCGGACTATCGAATTCATCTGATCGATCCCGCACGTTTGACAAAAGAGCAGCTGGAACTGTTTCAGACGAGTCTTCGAGAAGTGCTGGGATGCATAAAATATGCAAAAGATAAAGAAAGATTAAAGGAATATATAACAGAAAATACTCGAATGTATATGGAAAATGCGGCGGCGCAGGTAATAAAAGCGATAACAAATACACCGATTACAATATCAGAAGAAGAGGAGGAAATTAATGTGTGTCAGGCAGTAGATGAAATGATTGAAGATGGAAGAGCAGAAGGCAGAGCAGAAGGAGAACTTTTTGGTTTCATTAAGGCGTATACAGGACTTATAAAGGATGGCCTGCTCTCCGTGAAAGAAGCCGCTTTGCGAATGCACATGACGGAAGAAAAATTTGTAGAAGAGATGGAAAAAGTGAATGAAAAGTCCTGAAAGATATTCCGGTTTTGACGGAAACGTTGTACACTGGGTTATAAGAGAAACTGTACAAATGCAGTAGTTATTGGGAGGTAGAAAGCTATGGAGTTTCAGGCAAAATGGATCCGGACTTCGGAAGAGACCGGTGGGGTGTGTCCGGTTTTTCGAAAGGGATGGAAGACAGAAAAGAAGGTAGAACGTGCGACGTTATATCTGACGGCGCTGGGCGTGTATGAGGCGCATCTGAATGGAAAACGAGTTGGAAAGTATGTGCTGGCGCCGGGGTGGACGGCTTATGATAAAAGATTGCAGTATCAGGAATATGATATTACAGATCTGTTGAGAGAGGAGAATGAACTGACCGTAACACTCGGAAAAGGCTGGTTTCGTTCGCCGATGCCCGGATGGCAGGACACACCTGACAAGCTGCAAAGAATAGGGCGTCCGGGAGGTATTCTCGGAGGAGTGCATATTGTATACATGGATGGAAGTGAAGAAGTAATCGTAACGGATCAGAGCTGGATATGGGGAGAAAGCAGGATTCGTTTCAGTGAGATTTACGACGGGGAGTTCTGTGATGACACTTTTGTGACGAAAGAGTGGAATACAGTAAAAGAATTCGCATGGTCAAAAGAGATTCTGATTCCGCAGGAAGGGGAAGAGATCCGGGAGCAGGAAGTGGTGGCGGCAAAATCTGTTTTCCGCACACCGGCAGGAGAAATGGTTGTTGATTTCGGGCAGGAAATCACCGGATATGTGGAGTTTACCGTGGACGCTCATGCAGGTGACAGGATCCATATCCTTCATGGAGAAGTTCTGGATGCAGAAGGAAATTTCTACAATGCAAATTACAGAAGTGCAAAAGCGGAGATAACTTATATCTGCAGCGAGGGAACACAGACCTGGCATCCGGCGCTGACGTTCTTTGGTTTCCGATACCTTTTACTGGACGAATTTCCGGGAGAAGCAACGCCGGAACAGTTCCGGGGAATCGCGGTGTATTCCGATATCCGAAAGACAGGAGAAATCCAGACTTCGGATCCGGCTCTGAATCAGCTGATCTCCAATATTTTCTGGGGACAGAGAGATAACTTCCTGGATGTGCCGACCGACTGCCCGCAGCGTGACGAACGGCTTGGATGGACCGGGGATGCGCAGGTATTTACCAAGACTGCAAGCTATAATTTTGATGTGGAGCGATTTTTTACGAAATGGCTGCATGATCTGGCAGCGGATCAGATGGAGAATGGCGCAGTCGGTCATGTGGTTCCGGATTATCTGGTTGGCGGAAATGCCAGTGCCGCCTGGGCGGATGCGGCAACGATCTGTCCGTGGCAGATTTATCAGACATATGGCAATCCACAGATCCTGAAAGATCAGTTTACCAGCATGAAAAAGTGGGTGGATTATGTGACGAATCACACAACAACCCCATGTCTGTGGACTGGTGGAGAACACTTCGGCGACTGGCTCGGTCTGGATGCACCGCAGGGAAGCTATAAGGGATCGAGCAGAGAAGATTTTATCGCTTCAGCATTTTATGCACATTCGACAGAACTTGTGGTAAAGGCAGGGCATGTGATCGGGGAAGATGTGACGGCATACGAGGCGCTTCATGAAAACATCGTGGAGACCTTCCGAAACACTTATCCGGACTACCGGACACAGACGGAACATATTCTGGCGGTGCAGTTCGGACTGGCGGAGGACTGTCAGAAAACAGCAGATGCACTGGCACAAATGATCCGAGATGACGGCTGCCAGATGCGGACCGGATTCGTTGGAACGCCGTATATTCTGCATGTACTGAGCAATTACGGACATACGGATCTTGCCTATACACTGTTATGCAGAAAAGAATATCCGTCCTGGCTGTATGCCGTGGGAAAAGGTGCGACAACGATCTGGGAACATTGGGATGGCATCATGGAAAACGGGGAGTTCTGGAGTACTGATATGAATTCATTTAACCACTACGCATACGGCTCTGTGGCAGACTGGATCTATGAACAGGCGGCAGGTATCCGGGTAGTGGAGGAACATCCGGGATTTGAAAAAGCGTGGATCCAGCCAAAACCGGGAGATCAGCTGGAGTGGCTGGGAGCATCGATTGAGACCAGACACGGAAAGATCAGCTCCCGGTGGACGCACACAGACGATGCGATCCGGTACGAGATCGTAACACCGGTTCCGGCACAGATTGTGATCGGAGAAAAAGAATATGCTGTGGAGCCAGGAAAGTATATTTTCTGGGAATAACAAACATAGGCAGAAAAACATATAAAACAGGAAGCGAAAATTTTTTCGCTTCCTGAAGTAAAAATCATTTATTTTTTAGAGAGAGCCAGTATAATAGCTGTTAAATGAGCAAGGGTCTCTTTATCTATTTTAGTCAATGCTTCCAATAATTGCCGTGTAGTATCCGGCGATTCATTGTCATAATCAAAAAATTCTTTTGGAGTAATTCCCAAATATTCACAGATGTAGAAAAAAACTGTCATAGAAGGTAAATTATGTCCGTTTTCAATATTGTTGATGTACCCTGCATTTTGTCCAAGTGAAAGACTCATATCTCTGGCAGAGGCTCCTTTTTCCTGTCGAAGAGCACTAAGTCGTTTGGCAAAGTCTTCTTCTTGCATATCAGTGTATCACCTCCATACATAACCCAAATATAAATATAGCATTTAATATGACAGATATCCGATTGAAGAAGTAAATATCCGAATATTAGAAGCAAGTAGCTATATTTTACACCATACAAAAACTTAAATGTCAGATTTGACACGACATTGATAGTATTATCATTTATTAAACAGGATATTCGGAAAGGGTTAATAAATATAAAAAATAAATAAAATTTACCTGTCGGATAAAAGCATGGGAAAATCCTTAAAGATATAATGCTTAATCTGATATAATTTAAATAATAATTGATTAAACATGATAATATAAAGAAGTCGAAACAGATACCTGAATATAGAAGAAACAGGAGAAAGGAAGATACAAAGGATAAGAATATGAGATATCTTATGGCAGATCATACGGATGTAGGGATCAAAAAAAAGACAAATCAGGATTCTTACATGATAAAAGAAGCACAGACAAAACTTGGAAGAGTATTTTTCTGTGTTTTGTGTGATGGTATGGGCGGATTGGCAAACGGAGAATTAGCCAGTGCCGCCGTGATACGTGCGATGGAGCAATGGTTTGAGACAGATTTTCCTCAGATACTCCGGCAGGTCACGGATGTTGAGGAGATTCTGGAAAAAGTAAAAAATAACTGGTATGGAACTGCGAATGTACTGAATCTGCAGCTGGCACAGTATGTGGAAGGAACCGGTAAGCGGATGGGGACTACGATTGTTGCGCTGCTCATGATAAAAAATGAATATTTTATCATGAATGTTGGAGATTCCAGGGCGTATGCGATCAGCAATCAGGTATATCAGCTGACGAAAGATCAGAGCCTGGTGCAGCAGCAGATTGATCTGGGACGGGTTCGTCCGGAGGATGCGGAAAGACATCCGCAGAGAAATGTTTTGTTACAGTGTATCGGAGCATCGGAGGAGGTTCTTCCTGATTTTTACCGGGGAACTGTTTTGCCGGGAACCCTTTTCCTTTTGTGCAGTGATGGATTCCGGCATGAGATCAGTGAACAGGAGTTATTTATGCAGTTAAATCCTTCCGGATTGGTGAATGAGGAAAGAATGAAAGAACGGCTTGTATATCTGACAGAACTGGTGAAGTCCAGAAGGGAGATGGATAATATCTCTGCTGTTGCGATCAAGGCTGTGCAGGAGGGGTGAAGATGCTGGAAATAGGATCCGTCATAGATGGAAAATACAAGATACTGAACCAGATCGGTCAGGGTGGAATGAGTGTTGTATATCTGGCATTGAATGAACGCGCCAATAAGACATGGGCGATCAAAGAGGTCAGAAAAGACGGTGTACAGGATTTTGCCACAGTCAAACAGGGACTGATCGCGGAAACCGATACGTTAAAGAAACTGAATCACAAATATTTGCCAAGTATCATCGATGTTATTGATGATGAGGATACGTTCCTTATTGTTATGGACTATATTGAGGGAAAATCTCTGAATAAAGTCCTGAAAGAAAGCATGGAACAGACCGGACTGCCGATCGGGATTGAAGATGTGCTCTCCTGGGGGATTCAGCTGTGCGATGTGCTGAATTACCTGCATACGAGGGAACAGCCGATTGTGTACCGTGACCTGAAACCATCGAACATTATGTTGCGGCCGAACGGTGAGATCACACTGATCGATTTTGGTACTGCAAGAGAATTTAAAATAGAAAATATAGAAGATACCACGAGTCTCGGAACGCCCGGTTATGCGGCACCGGAACAGTATGGAAGTCAGAATCACAAGGGAAAAGCCCGTCCACAGAGCGACATTTACTGTCTGGGAGCAACACTGCATCATCTGATTACCGGACGGAACCCGGCGGAATCGCCGTTTCATTTTCTGCCGATCACGCAGTGCCGGACAACGCTTCTGGAGGAGACGCCGAGAGAATTCCGCAATGAACTGCTCGGACTTGAAATGATTCTTACCAAATGTACACAGCAGGAGCCGGAACAGCGGTATCAGAACTGTGCACAGCTGCAATATGATCTGGAACACCCGGAAGAACTGGGACTGCCGTACAGACGGAAACTGAAAAACAAGATGCTTGCATTTTCTGCAAGTCTGGCACTGGCGGCTGTGCTGGGAGCAGGATCTCTGACCGGCGCGGCACTGGCAAAGAACACAGAGACATCCGGGTACGACTACTATGTGGAGAGCGCACAGACAGCATCGACACAGGAGAAACTCATCTGTTATAAAAAAGCGATTGCGCTGAATCCGGAAGCGGAAGATGCGTGGCTGGGACTGGTGAATGCCGTCGGGGAAGACAATACATTCACCTCCGAGGAGGAAAGCTACATTCTTTCTATATTAAGTTCCCGGGACAACGGAAGAACGAAAGACAATAAAACACTGTTTCAGAAAAATGAGGCGGGATATGTACGGTTTGCCTATAACATGGGCATGCTCTATTACTATACGGAAGGAACCGGACAGAACAAAGCATCTGCCGGAGGTTGGTTTGATATCGTAAGCAAGGCAGATCTGAACAGTCTGGATCTCGGCGAGGATGAAGATAAGAAGACCGCATGGAAGACGAGATCGGATATTCTGGGTAAGATCAGTGCGTATAACAGTAAGATCGGACAGACAAACCAGGCGGGGGACGCGCAGGTTTCCTATAAAGATTACTGGGAAGATCTGATGGCTCTGATGAGTGATGATATCGCGGGACAGGATAATGTGATCACAGAACTTCGTCTGTACAACGAGATCGTATATCAGATTTGTACCCATTATGATGCATTCCGGGAAGCAGGTCTTACACAGAATAAGATGCAAGAAGCACTTGACCGGATCACGGAAGCGGTAAATGCGGCGGACGTGACAGACAATCCGGTGGCAAAGGAACTGAAAGAAAATATTCTGGATGCTGCCGTTCTCGGAGAAAAGCAGATTCAGGCAATGTTTGCGGCAAATGCGGTAACACCTTCTGAAGGAGGTGAGGAATGATGACAGTAGTAGCAACAGCTGTGCAGGGATTTGAAGAGAAATACGTCTTTTACAGAAATATTTTTCTGTACTGCGGAATTGCGGCACTGGTTTTTTTGGCAATTGCCATCATTTTATTCTTCGCATTGCGAATTCCGCAGGTCTTCGGTGAACTGACTGGAAGAACTGCGCGGAAAGCAGTGGAGGAAATGGTCAGCGGGCAGACACCGACCGTGAGGAAAAAGACCGCTAAAAAAACAAAAAGAAAGACAGACACAAAGCGGCCGGAAATCGAAGCCGGGCAGAAAAAACAGATCTACAGCGATCTGATCGGAGAAAATGACACACCGGTCCGGCTGGTCACACACGATGACATACCAACGCCAACTCTGATGCCGATGAGAGAAGAAGAAACAGAGATGCTGGACAGAACTGTGGCAGAAGGCGAGACAGAAGTACTCGAAACGGTTTCTTTAGAAGTGGGCGAACCGGAGACGGATGTATTACACCATGATGTGGACTTCGTGGTGATACGGAGTCTCGTGGAGATTCATACGGATGAGGTAATCGGGATATGAGAAAGAGAAAACGGAAAACTTTAAAATATATGAGATTATCGCTCCTTTGTTTCGGACTTCATGCCTGCTCCCTTTTTCTGGAGCCGTTTGCAATCAATGGAGAAAATGAAATGACGACTGCGGGGTATGCACTTGGAGGAATCTTCTGGGCATCGCTTCTGGCGGGGACAGTTCTTTTTGAAATCTGTCGGAGGAACCTGTCAGGAGATGCCGGTTACCGGGAGTGGAAACAGAAGAAGGTTCCGGGAATCTTTGGATTCTTTCGAACCAAGGCAGCACGGATTGTGGATCCGATTCTGTTACTGTCAATGGTCATCACCATCGTGAACAATCTGACGGGAAACATCCCGGAGGGGCTTCTTCTGGTGGTTCTGGCTGTTATGGTATTCACTTTTTATCTGCACATGATGGTAAATGGCAGAGTTTACAGATATATGACACTAAGTGAAAGGAAGGAAAAGAAAAGTGAAAACAAAGAAAATTAAGAGGGTACTGGCATTTTTCCTGGCAGTGGTCTTCGCCTTTTCTACCTGTATGACGGCAAGTCCGTATACGGTACAGGCAACGGAGGAGCCGAAGCTTTCGGTGAATGTAACCCTGGGGGATGGTGTATCGACAGAGGATCTGATTTTTGATGGTCTGAATCTGGAATTTACGGACAGAAATGATCAGGAAATAGGAAGTATCAGTATTGCGAAAGAAGATCTGGGAACAACAAAAACTACAGAGATTTTGTATTCTAAAATTTCTGATATCAGCAATATTATAATCACGGATACAAAACAATTATATACTGTGTCTACATCAGAAGCGG
This sequence comes from Blautia faecicola, assembly GCF_004123145.1. Taxonomy (NCBI): domain Bacteria; kingdom Bacillati; phylum Bacillota; class Clostridia; order Lachnospirales; family Lachnospiraceae; genus Blautia; species Blautia faecicola. Next base: position 57,762 of record NZ_SDKC01000001.1, read on the forward strand.
ATTTTGATGATGAAACGCATACAATGGCGCTGGAAATTCAGAGTTTCAGTGTGAATACAAGTGAGAACAGCATCTCAGGAGCAGACAGTGTATATGCAGAGGATACAAATTCCTTTTCTGTACAGGGAACATGGGGATCATATATTGACGAATGGGTAATTGAAGATAACACTGCAAAAGCGGAATTTTCAGATGGTAAGAATACGAATACAAGCTGTGTAATTAAAGCAGCAAATGGAAATGAAACAGCATTTACCCTTATAGCCAAAGCAAAGGGAAATGAGATTGCAAGAAAACAGATAGATGTTATCCGGAAAGACACAAATCTTGAGGTGACGTGTAGTAATGAGTTACAGTCATGGGGCACTCCGGTAAAAGTTACTTTTAAACTGACTTCTAACGGACAGGCAGTTGCGGGAAAACAGATTCAATATCAGTATATAGACGGAAAGAACAATCAGATAACAGGAACGTGCCCGGAACTGACAAATGAAGAAGGTGTGACAACTGCGGAAATTACCTTAAATAGTTATCAGAGCACAGTTGAGGTGACCGGAAGTTTTGCAGGAGATGAGGTATATAAAGACTGTAAGAATTCTGATACATATAGGCCGAATAAGGAAGAAGGAACTATGGAGTTTGACAGAGAAAACAGTCCTGTTGAACAGTTAGAACTGACTTATGGAACGGATGCTACAGAACTTACGATCAAATTACAACATAAAACGGATAATATTGAGGAACCTTTTAGTTCTATTAATATTAACTATACAGCGGATTCAAATATCAGTGTAACTTCGAATCCGGAGGAGAGAACACTGACAATTACACCGCTTAAAGTTTCAGATGAAGAGATTCCGGTAACAATTGATGCAGAAACAGAAAGTTATACGTTTACAAAAACAATCTATGTAAAAGTAAAACCGTATCCACTAGCTGTGAAAGAAGGAAGTGTTCATGTTTTTGCGCCTGGAAAAGCAAATCTGGAAAATGCGGTTGAAGATGTGAAAATCTACGATGGCACATCAACGGTAGATGTAAAAGCAACGTTAGTAGATGCACAAGTAAAAGGTATAACTCCGACAACGGAAACAAAAGACGAGATTAAATTATTTCAGGAGATTGTTTTTGGAGGCTATGACAGCAAACTGAAAAATGTTCAGGGTGAGGAAGAGAAACAGAATATGACGTTTGCTCCGAAAAATCTCAGTACGGTATCAAATTTGCGGGAAGATCTGAAAACAAATTATAAGATCGAGGAAGTGGAAATGGAGGTTCCGCTGACGATTCAGAAACGCACACTGAAGCTTGGTGTGCGAGGTGTAAGCAGAGGATTCCGTGATCTGAAATATGTGTATGAAAACGAAGAGGAGACAGAGGGGAAAGATCTGAAAGACCTGAATCTGGTTTTTGCAACCGGTTTTGTGAACGGACAGGATGAAAACACATTAAAGGTAGAAGGTTTTAAGTTTCCGAAGGTAGTGGATACAACAGCTACGGATCTGACAGAGGAAAATGTAAAGGAAAAGGATACGGCAGAATACGGTAAACATACAGGCGCTTTAGTGTTGCAGGAAGAAGATCAGATAACAAATCCGACAAACAACTACAAATTTGATCTGACAGCAACCGGAACACTGGAAATTACAGGAGAAAAAGACGCTGCTGGGTATCTGTCTGTTGATAACATTAATAGTACCCATGCATATGAAGCAGGTGGAAAGCGTTACTATGGAAAGAATGAAAATGGAAAGAATGCAACGGTTCAGTTTTCTAAAACTGGTGGATACAACAGGGTTTACTGGGTCAATGGAGACGATAAAACGGATGTCACGGATTCCGGTCTGGAAATGAAGGAAAATAACGACATCAACCGTTCTTTTTATCTGACAAAAGAGGATGAAAGTGGAAAGGTTCTTGCAAAAACGCAGGACTTTAAACTTCAATTTATATACGATGCAGAGCCTCCAGAATGTGGCATTACGTTTGATAAAGATACAAAAAATGTAGTTCGTAACATAGAACAAGCAGTTACTTTTGGATTTTATAAAAAAGATACAATAGAAGCAAATGTGACACTCAGTGATACGCAATCAGGTGTGAATGAAATGTCTTACCTTGTAGTAAATACTTCTGAGGATAAAAATCACTATTGGGAATTGTTGACAACGGAAGAGGACTATGAAACTGCGCTAAGTAAAGTGAAGTTCGAGAGTGGGGAAGGATTAAAAACATCTGGAAAAGAAAACTCATGGACAATTAAAAATATTGGAAAATTGAAAGGGGGAGAGGACCTCGAATGTAACAATTATATTGTCTTTGTAAAAGCAGAAGATAATGTAGGAAATGTAAAAATCTACGGATCTAACGGTGTCGTTCTGGAAAATAACACACAAGATATTTCAGTAACCTACAAAGAGACCCCAGAGAAAAATGATGATGGTAAAAATGGCAAATATGAGGATAAAGATGTGGTCTATTATACGGGAAATGTCACTTTGCATATGCAAGCATATGAAAGTGGATCTGTTTACTCAGGACTCACACAGATGGGATATCAGGTGTCTAATATCGATGGAAAAGGTAACAAGACCACAAACGAATTCGTTTCCTATCCAGAAGATAAACAATTTCCTAAGAATGTAACACTCGAAAAGCTGAACAATTATCGCAAAATCGAAGAGGATCTGTACTTTGAAAGTGATAAAGATAGCTCTCAGGTGATTACGGTTATTGCACCAGCCAGTGAGACGAAAGATAATGCAGGAAATACTATGGAAAACGATGCAGTCCATACCCTGGTTATTGATTCTAAGCCACCGACAGTTGAAGCCCAATATACACAGAAAAATCTGAATGAAAATAACGAACATTGTTTCCGAAATGAAAAATATGCAAACAGCGATGTGACTTATACCGTCACAGTGACGGAACGCTTTTTAACAGACATAAAAGTTTGCATTAACGGAAAAGCTTATTCGTTTGATGAACTGAAGAAAAATAAAGAGAGTCTCGGTATCAAAGAAATAACAAAAGATGAACTGCCGGATATTACCAAAACAACGGATCAGACAAAGTATGATTTTAGTATTGTATTTAATAAAGATGGTAAATATAAAGTAAAGACAATTGCAACGGATGCAGCAGGGAATACGGGGTATGATGCTGGAGACATTGATGAAAATAATAACATCGGATTCGAATTTATCATCGACACCGTAGCACCAACCCTTGATCTTACTTACACAGCCAAACAAAACAACACAGAAACCCAGCTTGCACTGGATCCGAAATATGACTGGTTTGCAGCGAACAATGCAACAGCAGGTGACAACGGTACGATCGGTATTACGGCTGTTCTGATCGAAGAAAACTTCTCAGCTGAATTTGCAGACATCTCTGTGGAAGTGACAGACAGTACCGGGGCTGCAGTTGATATTACAGATTATAAAAATGCTGTAACGAAGGCGGTCAAAACACAGGAAAGATGGACAGAGAGCAATACGGATGAGGGCAGAAAATATACGCTCACACTTCCGGAGATCGCAGTGGATGCAAATTATAAAATCACCTATACCTGCACAGACCTGGCGGGTAATTCGTTAAAACCGATTACGCATCATGTGACACTGGACCGTAAGAATCCGGAAGGAGAAGTAAAAGCAGAAGATCTGGAGAATAACGGATCATCGGCGCAGATCTGGAACAGTTTAATAGAAACCATTACCTTTGGATACTTTGGAAAGAACAATGTGCGGGTATCTATGGCAAGCCAGGATGCGACTTCCGGAGTGGAATCCACACAGTATCTGAAATCAGCAGATGGACTGACAAGAGAAGAACTGGAAAACCGCACGGACTGGACTTCGTATGTTTCCGGTCTGTCGTATGCGGCAAACCAGCACCTTGTAGTATATGAAAAAGTTACTGACAAAGTGGGCAATACAGAATACTTCAGTACCGATGGAATCATTGTTGACAATACCAGTCCGGTACCGGTTGTTACGATCACACCGACCAGTCCGGGATGGGGAAAAGGCGTTTACAGCGCAGGCGATCATCCGGGATTCAGTATTCGTGTGGAAGATCCGATTGTAAATGACGCGTATGCCGGATTGAAAAAGATCACCTATCGGATCGAGAACGGAACGACCGGATATGTGGAAAGCAATACACTGGCAGATGAAAATACCGGTTTATCCAAGGCGGCACACCAGAAAGTATGGACCGGTCAGGTGTCGATTGATCCGAATATGTTCTATTCCAATGATGTGAAAGTCAGTGTGTACGCGGAAGACTGGTCAGCGAACAGCGTGACATCACAGCCGCAAACGCTCAAAGTTGATAACAAAGCACCAATTGTAAGTTTCAGCTTTGATAAGAGCGATATACATAATGGAAAATATTACAAAAACGATAAGACACTGACGATCACGGTAGATGAGAGAAACTTCGATGAGTCCTATCTGCCGAGAGTAACTTCCACCACGGGAGGCGGATACAGTATCAGCGGATGGAGCCATAACGGAGAGCTCCATACCGCAACCGTTACGTTCTCCGGTGACAGTGATTATACGGTAAGTTATGACTGTTCCGATCTTGCAGGAAACAAATCCAACACCGAAAATCTGGAAGAATTTACGGTGGATAAGACCGTTCCGGTTATCAAAGTTTCTTATAACAATAACAGTGCGCAGAACGGCAATTACTACAAAGAGGCAAGAACAGCGACCATTACCGTAACCGAACACAACTTTGACCCGTCAAAGATTACCGTGTCCACGACGGCTTCCGCAGGCGGTGCACCTTCCATCGGCGGATGGGCAAACAGTGGAGATACACATACCGCCAATGTGGTATTTAACCATGATGCAGATTATACCTTTACCGTCAGCGGACTGGATCTTGCGGACAACAAAGCCGCAGATTATGCACAGGATAAATTTACTGTGGATCTGAAGAATCCGGAAGTGAAGATCACCGGTGTAAAAGACAAATCGGCAAACAACGGTATGGTAGCCCCGCGGATCAGTATCTCTGATACGAACTTTATTGCAAGTGGCGTAAAGATCACACTGAAGGGTGTCAATAAAGGAGAAATCAAGATTGATTCTCTGGCAAGTATCTCAAGCAGTGCAACCGGCATGAATGTCATCTTTAAGGATTTCCCGGAGGGTATGGATGATATCTATACGCTGACTGCGAAAGCAACCGATAAAGCAGGAAATGAGACAAAATCTTCGATCACATTCTCTGTAAACCGTGACGGTTCTACCTATGAACTTGGCAGCGGTACAAAAGCGCTGGTTGACAAGAAATATACAAACAAACCGCAGGATCTGGAAATCACGGAGATTAACGTAGATGATCTGACAACGATCGAGATCACCTACAGTCTGAATGGAAAAATCGTTACCCTGAAAGAAGGCGAAGATTACACCATCACAAAATCCGGCGAAGAAGGACAGTGGAAGAAATATCTGTACCGGATCAAAGCTTCTTGTTTTGAAGAGGAAGGCAATTATGTGATCAATATCTACTCTGAAGATGCGGCACATAACTCTACCACCAACAAGACAAAAGCAAAGACGATTGCATTTACCGTAGATAAGACCGCGCCGACGATGGTTGTATCCAATCTGACCGACAGAGGCCGTTATAAAGAAAACGTGCATGAGTTCACCCTGAATGTGAAAGATAATATCTTCCTGGCTTATGTGGAAGTATATCTGGACGGGGAACTGTTCAAACGTTTTGAGGAAGATGAGATTGCGCAGCTGAACGGAGAACTTCCGGTAGATATTGCCAGCAGCAACCAGTATCAGACCATCGAACTGGTATCGTGTGACAAAGCCGGTAATATCTCGAAAGAGGTATACGATCCGGAGACCAATGCACAGGTGCCGGCTTCTTACCGGGTACTGGTAACACAGAACAGCTTTGTACAGTTTATCAACAACACCCCGTTACTGGTCAGCGTGATCGTGATCATCGTTGCTATCGCAGGGCTGATCGTTGTACTGGTGAAACGGAAGAAAGACAAAGAGAAATAAAACATCGCAGATAAAAGCAAAGAGGCGGGCAGGAGCATGAAAATGCCCCTGCCCGTTATGAAAAAGGAGACAGCTTATGATCCAGGAAGACAGAGCATTATGGAAATATATAGTATTTGGACTATTAACCTGTGGAATCTATCCGTTGATCTGGTACTATTCTCTGGGCAATCGTCTGGCAGAAAATGCACCGCGCTACGGACTGAATTTTCAGGAAAACGGAATGACCGTTCTTATGTGGCATATCTTCGGTATGCTCTTATGCGGACTTGGCGCTTATATCGCCATGAATATTCTGATTAAAAATACGAATGCAATGGCAAAAGCGTATAACGGTGGTCAGAAAAGGGAAGCGGATCAGATAGAAAGCGTTACAGAGGTTCCGGTAAGAACCGTGTACCAGCAGAACAGTTATACGGAACGCGAAATCACGATGCTGTCTATGGAACAGGCACAAAAGCAGGCAGCGTCACAGATGCCGCCGAGAGGGGTGCTTTACTTTGTACAGACACAGCAGAGTGTTACCGTAGACAAAGACGAGTTCCGGATTGGTAAAAATGCGGGCATGTCTGATTATGTGATCACCAACAACAGTTCTGTAAGCCGCCAGCATGCGGTAATCCAGCGAAGAAACGGACAGTTCTTTGTGACAGATCTCGGATCAACGAATGGAACTTTTGTCAACGAGAAGAGAATCAGCGGTACGGTACAGTTACAGGATGGTGATAACATTCGATACGTGGATGTGATCAGTGTATTCAATATTGTGAGATAGAGGAAATAAAAGTGAAAATTAAAGTAATTACTAAGACTTCCCATACCTAAAATGGGATTCGCACCTTGAAAATTCAATATTTGAGCTAACAAAATAGTGATTTATGCCGCTACAGCCTTGGAATGGAGTGCAGTTCGCAGATATTCAGGCAGTCTTGCTTCAAAATCAGCAGTAAAAGCAGCCAGCTGTTCATCGCTGAGCTTTAAGATTTCCTGAAGGCTTGCCATGAAAGCATTCATAAGGATACCAAGTGACCTGCTGAAAGTAATGTCTGCCATTTCATCAACAAGGAAGAAGAACAATTCACCAAGAGTCCGTTGATCTTCATTTTGGCGTTGTTCCATTGCTAGTAACGTATATCGGGTAAACACAATCGCTACATGAGCTGTCAGTGCATCATAGGATAAACTATGGCATTCCCCAATCAGGTTCAGCATAGATTTACAGGTTTTGAAGAAAACTTCGATCTGCCAGCGTTTTCCATAAATGCGGATGATTTCTTTCTCTGAAAGAGTCGTATCTGTACAGATAAAAGCAAGCCAGTCTTTGCGGTTCGCTTTGTTCCTTACGCATACGATTTTTGCCGGAATTGGATTTTCCTTTCCTACCATGCCATCAACAGAAAGCAGATATTTTGATCTGCCACGACGCTTTTTATTCCGGGAATAGATTTCTTTGATATTTAGCTGCTCACCATAGTACGAATATTTGATCCGGCTACTTTTCTTAATCATGGCAATCACATCCATACACTTTGAATGAATGGCTGTGATCTGTGCCGGGTTGGAAAACCAGGAATCAAACAGGACATAGTCTGCATTCAGTCCTGTACTGAGGGCTGTATCCAGTAATGTCATCATTGCCTCTGGTGCTTTTGTCTGAGCAAGCTTACGTCTTTTTCCTGCAAGTGTTCTGTGATCAAAATCCTTTACCGGGCCAATGATATTAGTATCCTTTGCGGATGCTAACAGACAGCTGTTCACAGGAATTAGTGTATTTCCATCACTCCAGCTTAAAGTAAGCATCCGGAAGCCCTTTTTAAAATGCATATCTGTGTGGTCAAAAACTTTTGAACCCAGTTCTGTTTTCTTACAGCTGGTACGGTTGAAAAGACTGTCATCAATAATGAAGACATTTTTTCTTTCCTGATTTGTCAGATCACGAATGTCATTGTTGACGATGTCGGCTGCAAGAAGAGAAGTAAAACGGAGCCAGTTTGTTTTTGCAGAATTAAGGAAACGGTAAAAAGTGTTCTTAGAAAAATCTTCCTTAAAAGAGCCGGTTCGTTGCTGCATATACATACTTCTTCCGACAAAAATGTTGCTGAGTTTGTAACGAAGCAGAGAAACAGGTGAAATACCTTTTTCTTTCATTCCGTTGCATTTGGCAAGAAGTTTGCCGACATGATGTTTGGAAAAAAATCTCTGAACACAGTCAATTAAGTTGTTCTCATCGAAATGGTTTTGTAGTATACTGGACATGGCATAAATCTCCTTTGTAAAGATGGTTTCTAGTCAACTCCATTATACCAAAGTGAACAGGTTTATGCCTTTTTATTGGCTGAAATATTGAATTTTCAAGGTTCAACACACCATATCGGTGTGGGAAGTTTTAGTTAGTAAGTAAGAAAAAATAATAACTGCTATAGTGGTCATGCTGCTAATTGCGATAGGCTTAGAACTATAGTTGATTGTCAGCAGAGATTAACAACTTTTTTGATTTTTATGGAAGTGCTTTGCTTAAAATTAGGACAGACTGCACTGTTTGACTGCCAATTTAGAATCATGGGTCAAATGATTGCGCTTAGGCATGGAAGGAATGATATATAGGCTTTTGAAAAAGTAATGACATTAAGCAAAGCGGAAATAATCGACAATCCAGAGCCGGCGTCCAGAATAATTGGAGCATTTAATTAGTATGTGACGAAGATCCTGAATTACTTTAACGATACGGAAGGATTTTCACTGACAGGATTTGAAACACTGATCCGCGAACTGAAAAATCAAAGGGTACCGGTACAGAATCCGATACCTCCAATGCGGGAGGCTGAGGAACTTCTGACAGTTCCGCTGGTACAGCAGACACCGAAGGTACAGGAGATACCGCCGGTTCAGCAGGATACGGCATATGATCCGGGAACCACGATGTTGAATGCAGGAGCGGCACCGGCCGGTGGTTATACACAACATTATGTGAATCCGAACCTTACCCACAGCCAGAGTTCGATACCGGTATCCGGTGGAAATATTCCAAAAACCTATCCGGGAACAAAACAGGAGGAGTTTGATAATGTGTCACAGCCGGAACAGCAGAAAGAAGAAGCACCGGTAAAGGAAAAGAAGGGAATTTTCGGAAGAAAAGAAAAAGGAGAGAAACCACAGAAAACAGGACTCTTCGGGAAGAAAGAAAAAACCAAGAGTACAGCTGTTTCAAAAGAGGAAACACCGAACAGACCAAAAAGTTTTCATGGGATAGCAATTCCCGGTTCTGATGTGGTTCCACAACAGGAAAATACGGCAACAACGGCGACAGCGATTCCGGCGCAGAATGTATCCATTCCGGTTCATGCAGCGCCGATTCAGAATTTTGGTGATACGGTAGATCTGCAATCCTATACAAATGCCACACAGCACACAGCAGCTCCGGCAGCGATGAAGAATCCGTGTCTGATCCGCAAGGAAACCAGGGAACAGTTCTTTCTGAAAAAAGAGGTGAACAGGGTAGGGCGAAGCCGTGAAAATGTGGATGTTTATATTACGGATAATACAAGTATCGGACGGGTACATGCGGTCTTATATCTGCGAAACGGCCGCTTATATGTGGAAGATCAGAACTCCAGAAATGGAACTTTCTTAAATGGGCATCGGGTGATCGGACAAGAAGAACTTGTGCCGGGTGCGAGTCTGCGTCTGAGCAATGAAGAGTTTAAGATTACATTTTTATAAAGCATAAGCAAGGGAGAATGTCACGAAATGTTATGTGACATTCTTTTTTTGTAAAGAATGAAACCTGTTGGATACAGGAACATTCTCCATCAAAAAGCAACATCACATATTTCTTTTCTATCTCTTGTCCTGTATAGTAAAGACAAAAGCAGAACGATCATCAGGAGGAAATACCATGGGATATACATATAACAAAAACTATCTGATAAAAGACGATAAACCCTGGTTCCCGGTCATGGGAGAGTTTCACTACAGTCGTTACCGGGATGATCTTTGGGAGGAATCATTGCGGAAGATGAAAGCAGGCGGAGTTACGGTAGTTGCCACCTATGCATTCTGGATCCATCATGAGGAAGAGGAAAGCGTATATGATTTTACCGGATGCCGGAATGTTGGAAAGTTTCTGGCTATCTGTAAGAAACTGGATCTTCCGGTGTTCCTGCGGATCGGACCATGGTGCCATGGAGAAGTGCGAAACGGTGGATTTCCGGACTGGCTGCTGGAAAAACAGATCCCGCTTCGCTGCGATGATTCGGCGTATCTTGCGCTGGCGAGACGGTACTGGGAGGCGCTGTATCAGCAGGTAAAAGGGCAGATGTATGAGGACAGCGGACCGGTCATCGGGATCCAGATTGAAAATGAATATGGTCATGTAGGCGGTCAGACCGGAGAAGCCGGTGAGCAGCATATGCGGACCTTACAGAAGATGGCAAAAGAGATTGGCTTTTGCGTGCCATTGTATACAGCGACCGGCTGGGGCGGTGCGGTGACGGGCGGTATGCTTCCGGTGATGGCGGGGTACTGTGAGGCACCGTGGGACAGCAGGTTGACGGAACTGGAAGCAAATGAGAACTATGTATTCACCGGAAACCGAAACGATACACTGGTGGCAAATGATCATCATGTTTCGGAACAGCTGACCTTTGATCCGGCAGAATTTCCTTATCTTACGGCAGAACTTGGCGGCGGACTGCAGCCTACGGAGCACCGAAGACCGGTTCCGGTAGGAACCGATATCGGAGCAATGTCACTGACAAAACTTGGTTCCGGGGTGGCGATGCTTGGGTACTATATGTATCACGGAGGAACGAATCCCAAAGGAAAATTCTCTACGCTGGAAGAGAGTAAGGCTACAGGATATCCGAATAATGTATCGGTACTGAGTTATGATTTCCGTGCACCGATCCGACAGTTCGGGCAGGTCTCAGATACTTATAAAGAGATTAAGCTGCTGGCACTGTTTGCGAAAGACTTTGGACAGGATCTGGTGACACTTCCGGCGGAAATCGATCTGGTGGGTGTGGACCCGGAAGACATGCACACGCTGCGTCTGTCCTGGCGGCATGATGACGATCATGGGTATGTGTTCTTTAATAACTATCAGAGAAAACGCCGGATGGATGCGCATAACGGTGTGACACTGGAAGGCAGATGCAAAGAAGCACCGGTGGAGTTTCCGAAGCTGGATCTTTTGCCGGGAAGCTATGGATTTTTCCCGTATCATTTCCGGGAAGGAGACGGGGAACTGCTCTCGGCAAATGCAACACCGCTTTGCAGACTGCGGGGAGAAGACGGAACATCGTGCGTGGTATTTTACGGTGATTGGGATCCTGCATTTGTGTGGAAGGATGAAAAGCATTTTCCGGTGCTTCATCTGGACCGGGAACGTGCACTGCAGGCGTGGACAGTGACGCTGGATCGGGAGTATCTGATCCTTTCGGATGACTATGTGTGGGAGGAAGATGGAAAGCTACACATAGAAGGAGGGAAGGAGACGGTGATCCGGTGTTATCCGAAACTGAAAGATTTTTCGGTTCTTCCGGATGGTTTCGAAGCGTGTGGTCTGGATCACGAGTTTACCCTGTATCGGAGAAGAGAAAAAGCGGAGGATACCAGGGTAACCGTGACAGAAGGAACTGTTGGCGAGGATTCACGGATCTACAACCTGAAAATAACTTCACCGGAAACCTGGCGAGATACGATACTCTCTCTGGACTTCGGCGGAGACAAAATAGAGATTTTCCGGGATGGCGAGATGCTCACCGACAGCTACTACACCGGCGAGCCGGTACAGATCAGCCTGCGCTACTTTGATTTCCCACAAGAATTGCAGGTAAAGATCTACCCCCTGAAAGAAGACGCCCCAAGATTCCTGGAACGCTGGCCACAGATGAAAGACGGGTGTGCGTGTGAGTTGTATGGAGTTGGAGTGAAGAATCTGGTGTGGTAAATGTAAAGATGTAAACTGAAAAAAAGGAAAGTTGTTGATAATATTCTTGTGGCACAACTTTCCTTTTTTGTTACAGTGCATATCAATAATTGGTCCAGTGGACCAATTTTGATTATTATATCCTTGCACAGAAAACAGATTTGAGATAAAATGTTTAAAAGGTTTAAAATAAACCGTTGTCAACTGAACTATAAAAACCGTTGTGATGAACAGACAGGGGGCTTCTACATGAATGTAAAATCCATAGATATCGCCAGGGCACTTGGCATCTCTAAATCCACTGTATCTCTGGCATTGAATGGAAAACCGGGCGTGAGTGAACAGACACGGCAGGAAGTCCTCGCATGTAAGAAACAGCTGGAAGAGCATGGGGTAGTGCCGCCGGGAATGTTTTCGAGACAGCCGGAACAAAGAAAAAGACAGCAGATCAAGATTGTCAAAATTACAAATGGAATGAAAAATATACAGGGAGCTGAGCTGGATCTCTGGACAGATGTGAATCAGGTATTTGAGAAAAATCTGCAAGCAAATGGATATTCGCTTGGATTACTGTATGCAGATTTCAGGGAGGAAGATCAGTCCCGCATGATTGCCGAATGTAATGCGGATGATGTGGCGGGTGTAATTATTTTCGGAACGGAATTAAAACAGGAAAACAGTCCGTTGCTTGACGGAATCCGAAAACCGTTGGTGATTTACGATGCGGCGCCGGACATTGAAAAATATCCGGTGATTCTGATCGATAACCGTCAGGGAGTAGAACTTGCAGTGAACGAACTTCTAGCGAAAGGAAATACAGATATTCAGTATCTGTGTAATCCATTACCGATGTATAATTATCTGAGCCGGCGCAGAGGTTTTCAGGAAATTATGAAACAGAAGGGGCTGGGAGATGCTTCTGATCGTATCATCAATACGGGAAGCAGTATAGAAGAAGTTCATCAGATGATGCGAGAGTATCTAAAAACAGCAAAGCTGCCTCAGGCATATATTATGGAGAGTTATCATGTTTCCATGGGAACGATTATGGCAATGAATGAATTGAATATTCGTATTCCGGAAGATGTGAGTCTGATCGGTATTGATGCTCTGCCAAGTTTTCTCACCGGAGGCATTGATATGACAAGTATCCGTGTCCCCCATACAGAAAGAGCATACTGGGCAATACAGTTGTTACTGAAGGAAATAGAACACCCGGTAAAAGAAAAATGTAAGTTGTATACAAATTGTGTGTTTGTAGATGGTGAAACAGTTAAGAAAAGATAAAAGAGAACAGTAAGTGAAAAAGTTCGGATTCCGTGTGGGAAGCTGAACTTTTTTCTTACTTTACAGGAAAGCAATTTCCTGTAAAGTAAGAAACGCTCCGCGAGGATGTACCGAGGCACGTTCTTAGTTCTATGGACAATGAGCAAAGACATATATTTACAGAAAAAGTTGAAAATAAAAATGAAAAGGTTTAAAATATAAACAAAAAATAAATAAAATAAACATAAATTTAAATAAAAGAGAAAGAATATGAGAAGATACAATTATGAAAAACAGGTGGAAAAATGGGATGTTCTGGAAGTGACCGCAGACGGTCATTCCGACAAAAATCCATTTGTAGATTATAAGATTCACGGAACCTTTACCGGAAAACATGAGACAGTGACCGTGGACGGATTCTATGACGGGGAAGGCGTATACAAAGTAAGATTTATGCCGTCTTTTGCGGAATCGTATACATTTGAAGTGACAGGAAGTGCGGTAGACGGGGAAGTTCTGACCGGAGAGTTTCAGGTAACACCGGCGGGCGAGGGAAACCACGGATCGATTCGCGTGGCAAATACCTATCATTTTGCCTACGAAGACGGAACGCCTTATTATTCCATCGGCACAACCTGTTATGTGTGGGAGTTACAGTCGGACGAACTGATCGCACAGACGCTGGAAACACTGAAAAACAGTGCGTTTAACAAGATTCGTTTCTGCGTGTTCCCGAAACATTATGATTACAACCTGGGGGAACCGCGCTCTTATCCATATGAAGGAACACCGATGGATTCGAGTGTGCTGACCAAAGAAAACTTTCTGGAATATACCGGAAAGACCGAAGGTAATCACTGGGATTTTGAGAGATTCAATCCGGCACATTTTCAGCATATTGAAAAATGCATCCTGGCGCTGCGTGACCTTGGCATCGAGGCGGATCTGATTGTGATGCATCCGTATGACCGCTGGGGATTTTCCCAGATGACGAAAGAGCAGGATGACCTGTACTGGAAATACGTGATTGCGCGTTTCTGTGCATACCGAAACATCTGGTGGGCACTGGCAAATGAATATGATCTGTTCCCGAAAAAAACAGTGGAAGACTGGGAGCGTTACGCAAAGATCATCTGTGAGAAAGATCCATACAATCATCTGCGTTCCATCCACAACTGTATCCCGTTCTACGATCACAGCAGACCGTGGATCACACACTGCAGTATCCAGAGACAGGATCTGTACAAATCTTCCGAGTATGTCAACGAGTGGAGAGAACGGTACAAAAAACCGATCGTACTGGATGAAATCGCATACGAAGGAAATATCCAGCACGGCTGGGGAAATATTTCTCCACAGGAAATGGTGAGACGTTTCTGGGAAGCTGTCTGCAGGGGTGCTTATCCGGGACATGGGGAAACGTATATGAATGAAAATGACATTCTCTGGTGGTCTCACGGCGGTGTGCTTCACGGAGAGAGTCACAAACGGTTTGCTTTCCTGCATAAGATCATGTGTGAGACACCGGGAATCGGTCTCTGCCCGTATGAAAAATGTGGCTGGGATGAGGTTTGCGGAACGCCGGAGGAGAGCACACAGAAACAGAGTCCGGTGAAAGATTATTATCTGTTCTATTACAGCTTCATGCGTCCGTCTTTCCGGGAATATCATTTTGATGATGAGAGCAAATTCCAGGTCAATGTCATTGATACCTGGAACATGACGATTGAAGACCGCGGAGTATTCAGTGGCAAGTTTAAAGTGGAACTGCCGGGAAGAGAGTATATGGCGGTACAGATTAAACGGATGAAATAAAGAAAATATAATGCAAAAAGAAGAACATTGCGGACTGGTATCGGTCGCAATGTTCTTCTTTTTGCATGGTATATCAATATTTGTATGGTTCTTGATGACAGTGTGAAATATATGGAAAACTTGGAACAGGTTTCACGCTGTCATGATAGAAATCTCTGCTGTTTGTGTATCAGGAAAGCACATAATCCCCGCCTGTATATTCCCGTTCGATTCCGTCCGGGCAGGTTACGATTGCGCGGGTCTGTTCCGGAACGTGGAATTTCAGCGTATATCCATGCTTGGCAGAAGCGTCCTTCTCCCAGCGGCAGGTAATCGTTCCGTACGGGCACTTGTGGGAAACTTCCGCAAATGTCAGCTGTTCGCCGATGACAGGTGCCAGACGGAAGGTTTTATATCCCGGTTCCACCATCGAGAGTCCGCCGATGCAGGTGTAGAGCCAGTTTCCGACAGCGCCGTAGGCATAGTGGTTAAAGGATACCATATCCTGCGGACCGTCATCGGACTGGTTGATCGTACCGTCCGGAAGCAGGGAGTCCCAACGTTCCCAGGAGGAGGTAGCGCCGCACTGGATCGGATAGAGCCATGACGGGCAGGTATCCTGGAATAAGAGGTCGTAGGCTTCCTGTACCATTCCCTCATCGGAAAGAGCGGCGAGAAGTTCTGCGGTTCCGACAAATCCGGTTCCCAGATGATTGCCACGTGCGCGGATATCGTCCAGCAGATCACGTAGCGCACGCGGACGCTGTTCCGGGAGCAGCAGATCAAAACGAAGCGTAAGTGCATAGATACTCTGGAAACCGTCGGTGATATGTCCGTCCGGTTCGACAAAAGTATCGCGGAACGCCTGGCAGACCGTGTGGAAAAGTGCGTCATAGGCGGCGGCATCTTCTGTTTTTCCGAGAATGGCAGCAGCTTTGCTCACAATCTGTGCAGAATGTGCGTAGTATGCGGTGGAAGTCCATTTTGCACAGTCTATCCAGTCGTTGATGTCTTTGCCCGGAGCCAGCCAGTCGCCGAGCTGCATGCCGTGTTTCCAGATGTAGCGGGGGCTGTCTTCTTCTACGATATCTGCCAGCTGTTTTTCCGTTTCCACCCATGCTTTCATACTCTCATACTGCTGTTCCAGAATCGAGACATCTCCGGAAGATTGGTACACTGCCCACGGAACAAGTGTTGCGGCGTCACCCCAGAGGGCATCACACTGATCAAAATTCTGTGCCCAGAAATCAGAAGTACGGTCATTGATAAAGTTGTTGCTCGGACAGATCCACGGTACTACGCCGACTTCTTTCTGAACGATCGCAAGGTCCGCCAGCCATTTTTTCATAAAGGTTGTAATATTCATGTTAAATGCAGCAGTTGGCGCAAATGCGGCAATATCGCCGGTCCATCCGCAGCGCTCATCTCTCTGCGGGCAGTCCGTCGGGATATCGACGAAGTTTGCTTTCAGACTGGTGACGATGTTGCGCTGTAACTGATTAATCCGCTCGTCCGAACAGTGGAAGGAACCGATGCTTTCCATATCGGAATACATTTCGTAGGCACAGATATTTTCTTCAGATACCTCCATACCCTCCACGGAAATATACTGAAATCCCATATAGCAGAATTCCGGCAGATACTCGTTGACACCCTCTTTGCAGATGTAGGTAAGTGTCTGTTTTGCGGTACGCAGGTTGCCAGTGTACAGTTTGTCGTTCTGGATCAGTTCCCCGTGACGGATGACGACTTTCTGTCCTTCCTTCGCGGTAAATGGTCCGATCTTTACGATACCTGCCATATTTCTGCCAAAATCAATAAGGGTAATGCCGTCCCGATCCTGAAAGATCCGTTTTGGTTTCACCTGCTCATGCAGCCTGACCGGAACGCCCTGTATCGGAACAAGCGCAGGCGGAACCGTGCCGGTATATTCCGTGGCATTTACAAAAGAAGCGTTGTCTATATTTATACGGGCATCGTATTCTTCACCGTCAAAGAAGCTGGCGTGTCTGCGCGGACCATCCGTGGTCACCTCAAAAGAAGCATCAGTTCCGATGATCTGCTCGCTGCCGTCGGAAAGCGTGAGATGCAGCTCTGCCAGGAGCGCACGTTTCTCTCCGTAGCAGTTTTCGTTGTTACAAAGCCCCAGCCGACCGGTATACCAGCCATCGGCAAGTTCGGCCGTCAGAACAAAGCTGTTTTTCCCTTTCAGAAGAGAAGACACATCGTATTTCTGATATTGCAGCCGGTTATTGTACTCCGTATACCCCGGAGCAAAGTAGGAATCAGAGACTTTTTCCTGATCCAGAAAAATACTGTATATCCCCAGTGCAGTTGCATAGATCATTGCGTGTTCAACATTTTCAGGTAATGTAACCTGTTTGCGGAAAAAATAAGGAGCGACTTCACTGTCCCTGTCAACAGCCGCCGGCCCGGTAATCCATTTTGCAGAAAAATCCATAGTAAAAACCCTCCCAAATCTGCGTTTGTGTGTAATGTTACTGTCTTTATTATTTTACCAAGAGGAAGGAGCATCGGCTAGTGTCAAGTGCAGAAATTTGTCACTTTTCTAAAACGGAAATAACGGCAAAGTGTTCGCAGACAAAAATGGTAAACCAAGATATTATGTGAAAAAGCATTATATTTCAAATCTAAGGAATTCAAATTATCAAGTCTAAATCCATTCAATTCCATTCAGGAAATCTCAATGCTTTTCCAAAAATCAAAAAAGCAAAGAGGTTATTTGGTGTCTCGAAGCCTGTTCTGTTATATCATTTCTGACAGCGAACTACGGGCAACGGTGGAAAAAGTATACGGGGATCATACGGATGATGTGATTACTGCATTTACAAAAGCATATCCGGAGAAAAATGTGCTGGAGCTGTTATCCATCGACCGTGCGATGCGGGAAGCCTCCGTGCGTGTGGCAAAACTTTTTGCACAGGGATCCGGGAAAGCATATCTGTATAACTTTATTTTTGAATTCCCGTTCCATCATGGAAAAACCGCATGGCGCTGCGCGGATATCCCGTTTTTCTTTGGTAATACCGAACTGGTGGAATCCTGTGGAATCCCGGAGGTGGCGGAGAAACTCGAAGATGAAATCTTCGGGGCACTGTTGCATTTTGCACGGACAGGAGAACCGGGAACGGAGATCCTGCCATGGCCGGCAGTCACACCGGAGGATGTTCCGACGATAACGTTCGACCGGGAAAGCCGGGTACGCCATAATTATGATGACGAAGTATCTGCGGAAATCAATAAAGTGCTGCCGCCGTTCAGCTTTGCGGATATGACAGGGGAAGATATTCAACATTAAAAAATAACAAAAAGGAATGCCAATGTTCTTTTGTGAAGAAATTCATGGAAAAACATTGGCATTTTTTTATTTAATATTCCTATTTGACATACCAGATATAGTAGGAACAAAAAAAATACCACGACATATTGATAAAAAATATCGTTATATGAGAAAAGTTCGTTAAAATAACAACAAATAAGCGAAAAACAAAATGTTTATTGTGCAAAATGATAAAATGAAGTATAATGGTGATAGTGACATCTGTGCAAAATGCAAAAACGAGTGACAGCGATATGGAGGTTGAAACTGCAATTCGCGCAAAACTGTTCAGAGGGGAAACTGAGCAGGTACGGAAAGTTATCGAAAATCAAAAAAGGGCAATGAAGTGAAAGGAGGAAACTACATGCTGGATCAATCTTATTACCAGAAAACGGATGAGATTATCGAACACTACGGCCGCAAGGCAGCTTCCCTGATTCCGATCATGCAGGATATTCAGGCAGAATATCGTTATCTGCCGGGAGAACTGCTTACTTATGTGGCAAAAGAAATCGGAGTCAAAGAGGCAAAAGCCTACAGTGTGGCGACATTCTATGAAAACTTTTCCTTTGAACCGAAAGGAAAATACGTGATCAAGGTCTGTGACGGAACAGCCTGTCATGTAAGAAAATCCATGCCGGTAAAAGAAGCTTTGATGAAAGAACTGGGACTCAGTAATAAGAAACACACAACGGATGATATGTTATTTACCGTAGAGACCGTATCCTGTCTGGGGGCTTGTGGACTGGCGCCGACTCTGACCGTGAATGACGAAGTACATCCGAAGATGACACCGGAAAAAGCTATCGAGCTGTTAAATGAATTGAGAGGAGAAAGCGTATGAGTATAAATTGCCGTGAAGATCTGTTAAACAGACAGGCAAAGGTAAATGAAGAAATCAAATCGTATACCTGTCGCGTTCTTGTCTGTTCCGGTACCGGCTGTATCGCATCCGGTGCTCAGAAAATTTATGAAGAAATGGAAATCCTGTGTCGTGATATCGACGGTGTCACCGTGGAGATGCAGAAAGATGTTCCACATATCGGAGTCATCAAAACAGGTTGTCAGGGTCTGTGTGAACTGGGACCTCTGATGCGTATCGAACCATATAACTATCAGTATGTACATGTACAGCCGGAAGACTGTAAAGAGATCGTGGAGCGCACGATCCTGGAAGGACAGCCGGTAGAGAGACTGTTCTACCGTGATCATGAGACCGTCTGTCCGCATCCGGACGATATTCCGTTCCTGAATCAGCAGACACGTATCGTTCTGGAAAACTGTGGAAAGATCGACGCAGAGTCGATTGACGAATATATCGCAGCCGGTGGATATCAGGCACTGGCCAAAGCACTTGGCTCCATGACCCCGCAGGATGTTATCGAAGAAGTTACAAAATCAGGACTTCGCGGACGTGGCGGTGCGGGATTCCCTGCAGGAAAAAAATGGTCACAGGTAGCCCGTCAGAAAGAAAAAGTACGATATGTGGTGTGTAACGGTGATGAGGGTGATCCGGGTGCGTTCATGGATGGTTCTGTAATGGAAGGTGATCCGTATAAGATGATCGAAGGTATGACCATCGCCGCTTATGCAGTAGGTGCAGAAGACGGATATATCTACGTGCGTGCAGAGTATCCATTATCCGTAAAACGTCTGCGCATGGCGATCGAACAGGCAGAGGCAAATGGTCTGTTAGGTGATCATATCCTTGGTTCGGATGTGAACTTCCATCTGCATATCAACCGTGGTGCAGGTGCTTTTGTATGTGGTGAGGGATCGGCTCTGACGGCATCCATCGAAGGAAACAGAGGTATGCCGCGTGTAAAACCACCGCGTACCGTTGAAAAAGGTCTGTGGGAAAAACCGACCGTGCTGAATAACGTAGAAACATATGCCAATGTACCGAAGATCATTCTGGAAGGTGCAGACTGGTTCCGTACCATCGGTACCGAGGGAAGCCCGGGAACAAAGACATTCTCTCTGACCGGTGCCATTGAAAATACCGGTTTGATCGAAGTGCCTATGGGAACAACACTTCGTCATATTATTTATGATATCGGCGGCGGACTCAAGAGTGGTGCTGCTTTCAAGGGCGTACAGATCGGCGGACCGTCCGGCGGATGTCTGATCCTGGATCAGCTGGATGCGCCTCTGGACTTTGATTCGGTAAAGAAACTGGATGCCATCATGGGATCCGGTGGACTGGTAGTCATGGATGAAAACACCTGTATGGTAGAGGTAGCCCGTTTCTTTATGAACTTTACCCAGCGTGAAAGCTGTGGAAAATGTGTTCCGTGCCGAGAGGGAACCAAACGTATGCTGGAGATCCTGGAGCGGATCGTAGACGGCAAGGGTGAGATGTCAGATCTCGATGAGCTGGAAGAACTGGCGCACATGGTACAGAGTATGGCTCTGTGCGGTCTTGGAAAGAGTGCACCGCTTCCGGTCATCAGTACATTAAACCGGTTCAGGGATGAGTACGAAGAGCATATCCGGGATAAAAAATGCCGTGCGAAAGTCTGTACAGCACTCCGTAAGTTCCATATCAATCCGGAATTCTGTATCGGATGTGGAAAATGTGCGAAGAACTGTCCGGCAGGAGCGATTACCGGAGCTATCAAGCATCCGCATCAGATCGACAACGATCTGTGTATCAAGTGTGGTGCCTGTAAAGATAACTGTAACTTTAATGCTGTATATGTGGAAATGTAGGAAGGAGGGTGTCTTATGAGTCATATGATCATCGATGGAAGAAAAGTTGAATTTACGGATGAAAAAAATGTCCTGTCAGTGATCCGAAAGGCGGGTATCAATATCCCGACACTGTGTTACCACTCCGAGCTTTCCACATTTGGTGCCTGTCGTCTGTGTACCGTGGAAGATGACAGAGGAAAGATGTTTGCATCCTGTTCGGAAGAGCCGAGAGACGGCATGGTGATCCATACCAATTCCGGACGTATCAGAAAATACAGAAAACTCATCGTGGAACTGCTTCTGGCAGCACACTGCCGTGACTGTACCACCTGTGTAAAGAGTGGAGAATGTGTTCTGCAGGAACTGGCACATCGTCTGGGGGTTGAAAATGTCCGGTTCCAGAATACGAGAGAACAGAGAGAACTGGATCTGAGTTCCCCGTCTCTGGTGAGAGATCCGAATAAATGTATCCTTTGCGGAAACTGTGTCCGTGCCTGTGAAGAACTGCAGGGTATCGGTGCTCTTGGATTTGCATTCCGTGGTACTGAAGCGATGGTTATGCCGGCGTTTGACCGGAAGATTTCCACGACGGACTGTGTAAACTGTGGTCAGTGTAGAGTATTCTGTCCGACCGGAGCTATTTCTATCCGAACCAATATGGATGAAGTGTGGGAAGCTTTGGCAGATCCGGATGTGCGCGTGGTAGCTCAGGTAGCACCGGCTGTCCGTGTTGCAGTCGGCGACCATTACGGGCTGACCAAAGGAAAGAGCGTAATGGGTAAGATCGTCAATGCCCTGCACCTGATGGGCTTTGATGAAGTTTATGATACTTCTTTTAGTGCTGACCTGACAATTATGGAAGAAAGTGCAGAATTTCTGGACAGAATCCAGAAAGGGGAAAAGCTTCCGCTTCTGACTTCTTGTTGTCCGGCCTGGGTCAAATTCGTAACCGATCAGTACAAAGATTATATTCCGAACCTGTCCACCTGCCGTTCCCCACAGGGAATGCTTTCTGCAGTTATCAAAGAGTATTTCCGGGATCCGGAACATGCACAGGGCAAGAAGACTGTTATGGTTTCCATCATGCCATGTACTGCGAAGAAGGCGGAAGCTGTTCGTCCAAACAGCTTTACCAAGGGAGAACAGGATACAGATGTTGTTATTACAACTACGGAACTGCTTCGTATGATCGATAATTTCGGTCTTGATTTTGCGGTTCTCGAACCGGAAGCTTGTGATATGCCGTTTGGATTCGGTTCCGGCGGCGGCGTGATCTTCGGTGTGACCGGTGGTGTGACTGAGGCAGTGCTTCGTCGCCTGACCAACGATCACAGCAAGGAAGCGATGCATGAGATCGCAGAGAGCGGTGTCCGTGGAGAAGAAGGTATCAAAGAGTTCTCTGTAGATTATCAGGGAACCGAAATCAAGATCTGTGTAGCCAGTGGTCTTGCCAATGCGAGAAAAGTTATGGATCAGGTAAAAAACGGGGAAAAAGAATATCATCTGATCGAGATCATGGCCTGTCGTCGTGGTTGTATCATGGGAGGCGGACAGCCGACCAGAGCCGGTGACAGAACAAAATCACTCCGTGCGAAAGGTCTGTACAACGCAGATAATACAACGATCATCAAGAAATCCGATGAGAACCCGCTGGTTCAGGAACTGTACGCCGGATTATTAAAAGGCAAAGAACATGAACTGTTACATAACGAAAGTTATGAATAAATTTTAAAATCATATAACTCCTGGAACTATTCCGTATTTGCATAGGTAGAGGCGACCGGAACTGTTGAATTCTGACAGAACGGATGCTATTATTTTTGAGAAAATATTTCAAAAAGAAAATCTATGAAAAATGTATAACGGAAAATCAGGAGGAAAAATGAGAGGACTGTATTCATCCAAGACAGAAATCAGACACAAAATATTTACGGAGATTGCCCGTATGGCATACGAAGAGCAATCTCCGGAGGAGGTACTGGAAGAACTTCCATATAAGATCATCCCGGGAGAGGTTGCAACTTACAGAGACAGTATTTTTCTGGAGCGGGCAGTCGTTGGTGAGCGTCTGCGTGTGGCAATGGGAATGTCGCTGAGAAAAATCACAGAGCATGCGCCAATCTCCAAAGGTGTGGAACCCAGTATTATAGAAGAAAAATATTACGAACCGCCGCTTATCAATGTGATCAAATTCGCCTGCAATGCCTGTCCGGAGAAGAGAGTCATGACGACAGAAGGATGTCAGGGCTGTCTGGAACATCCATGCGTGGAGGTCTGTCCGAAGAAGGCTGTCCATATGGAAGGTGGAAGATCTCATATTGATGAGTCTTCATGTATCAAATGTGGAAAGTGCGTGGAAGCCTGTCCGTATAATGCGATCATCAAACAGGAGCGTCCATGTACAAAAGCATGCGGAATGAATGCGATTGGTTCTGATGAATATGGAAGAGCGGAGATCGATCAGGAGAAATGTGTATCCTGCGGTCAGTGTCTGGTAAGCTGTCCGTTCAGTGCCATTGTGGATAAGGGGCAGATTTTTCAGACGATCATGGCGATAAAGAGCGAGACACCGGTTTATGCGATTCTTGCGCCGGCGATCGCAGGTCAGTTCCAGGATATGAAAAATACAAAGATCCGTGGCGCTTTTCAGGCACTGGGATTTACCGATGTGAGAGAAGTTGCGATCGGAGCGGATCTGTGTACGGTGGAAGAGGCAAAGGATTTTCTGGAAGAAGTTCCGGAAAAACTGCCGTTCATGGCAACATCCTGTTGCCCGTCCTGGTCTATGATGGCGAAAAAACTGTTCCCGGAACAGGCAAAATGCATTTCCATGGCGCTGACGCCGATGGTTCTGACTGCGCGACTGATCAAACAGAAAGAACCGGACTGCAAGATCGTCTTTGTTGGTCCGTGTGCAGCGAAAAAAACTGGAGGCAAGCCGGAAGAGTATCCGCAGTTATGTGGATTTTGTACTGACATTTGAGGAAGTTGCCGGAATGTTTGATGCGAAAGGTGTGGACTGGAAGGATATTCCGGAAGGCGAACCTTTATTCCGTGCAAGTGCAGATGGACGCGGTTTTGCAGTCAGCGGAGGGGTTGCACAGGCTGTCGTACATGCGATAAAACGGATCGATCCGGAACGGGAAGTCAAAGTGGTCAATGCAGAAGGTCTGCAGAACTGCAAGAAGATGCTCCAGATGGCGAAAGCCGGTAAGTACAATGGCTATCTGCTGGAAGGAATGGCATGTCCTGGAGGATGTGTGGCCGGAGCAGGTACGCTGCAGGTGGTAAAAAAAGCAGCAGCAGCGCTGGAAAAGATGAAAGGTGAAGCATCCTTTACAGAATCTTCTGACTCCAAATATCAGTCAAGACTGGAGAGTCTGGAAAAGTTTGATGTGGAATAACATACAGATACTACAGCTACAGAGAGCAGAATTTTCTGCTCTCTGTATTGAAAAGAAGCAGGCACAGAAAGTGCAGATATAAGGGAGTAGGTGGAACATGAACAGAATTGCCGTGATTGGAATTATCGTGGAAGAACCACAGGAAGTCGAGAAACTCAACCAGCTGCTTCATGAATATGGAAGTTATATTATAGGAAGAATGGGGATTCCCTACCGGGAGAGAAAGATTCATGTGATCAGCATCGCGATGGATGCACCGCAGGATACGATCAATGCCCTGACCGGAAAGATCGGAAGACTGGAAGGAATTTCTGCAAAAGCAGTTTACTCGAAATAGGAGACATGCATGAACAGAGACATACTGAGTAAGATCGAACAGGAGCAGATGATCAGCCGTGAGGAGCTGGAAGAACTGCTGACGACAACCGATCAGGAACTGATCGAGGAACTGTACCGGCGGGCGAGAGCGACAGCCGGGAAATATTATGGAAAAGAGATCTACCTGAGGGGGCTGATCGAATTTACCAATTATTGCAAAAATAACTGTTATTACTGTGGGATCCGCTGTGGCAATGAAAAAGCGCAGAGATATCGGCTGACCATGGATCAGATCCTTTCGTGCTGTGAAAGCGGATGGGAACTTGGTTTTCGGACCTTTGTACTCCAGGGAGGAGAAGATCCTTATTATACCGATGAGCGGATCTGTACGATCACAAAAGAAATCAAGAAACGATATCCGGACTGTGCGGTGACGTTATCGATCGGAGAGAAAGAACGGGCAAGCTATCAGGCGTATTTTGACGCGGGGGCTGACCGGTATCTGCTTCGGCATGAGACGGCAGATGAGGTGCATTATCAGAAACTTCATCCGTCACAGATGTCACTGGCACACAGAAAAGAGTGTCTGAGGGAACTGAAGGAGATCGGATATCAGACAGGGTGTGGCTTTATGGTAGGATCGCCGGGACAGACGCTGGATACCTTATATGAGGATCTGGTGTTTATCAAAGAACTCCAACCGGAGATGGTGGGAATCGGACCGTTTATTCCCCATCAGGATACCCCATTTGCAGAAGAAAAGGCAGGAACGCTGGAAGATACCTTACGGCTTCTGGCAATCATCCGGCTGATTCATCCGATGGTACTGCTGCCATCCACCACTGCACTCGGAACGATCCATCCGATGGGAAGAGAAAAGGGAATTCTGGCAGGAGCCAACGTGGTGATGCCAAACCTGTCACCGGTTCAGGTGAGGGACAAATACACACTGTACGACAATAAGATCTGTACGGGAGAGGAAGCGGCAGAATGTCGCGGCTGTCTGGAACGGCGCGTGGCTGCGGTCGGCTACCGGTGTGTGACGGATCGCGGAGACAGTGCAATGTGCCGGTAAAAACCGGAAAGCAATACTAATTGGAAAGATTGCGGCGAAATAAAAGACGCAGCCTGACCAAAAAGAAAGGAAGAGAGACTTATGTATAATCCAAAATCATTGAAAGCCGAGGAATTTATCTCAGATGAAGAGATCAGAGAGACCCTGGCTTATGCAGATGCAAATAAAGACAACGTGGAACTGATCGACCAGATCCTTGCGAAAGCAAAGGAATGTAAAGGACTGACACACAGAGAGGCTTCTGTGTTGCTGGCTTGTGAGATGCCGGACAAGATTCAGGAAATGTATGAACTTGCGGCAGAGATTAAAAAAGAATTTTACGGAAACCGGATCGTGCTTTTTGCACCGTTGTATCTGTCCAATTACTGTATCAACGGCTGTGTATACTGTCCGTATCATAAAAAGAATACACATATCGCCCGGAAAAAACTGACCCAGGAAGAGATTGTAAAAGAAGTGACAGCTCTGCAGGATATGGGACATAAACGACTGGCGATCGAGGCAGGAGAAGATCCGGAAAACAATCCGATCGAATATATTCTGGAGTCTATCAAAACGATTTACAGTATCAAACATAAAAACGGAGCTATCCGCCGTGTGAACGTAAATATTGCGGCGACCACCGTGGAAAATTACCGAAAATTAAAAGAAGCCGGAATCGGAACTTATATTCTGTTCCAGGAAACATATCACAAAAAGAGCTACGAAGAACTGCATCCGAAGGGACCGAAACACAACTATGCATATCATACCGAAGCCATGGACCGTGCGATGGAAGGCGGTATCGATGATGTGGGTCTTGGTGTGCTGTTTGGACTGGAACTTTATCGTTATGAATTTGCAGGGCTTTTGATGCACGCAGAACATCTGGAAGCTGTACACGGTGTGGGACCGCATACGATCAGTGTACCACGTATCAAACATGCGGACGATATCGATCCAACGGTATTTGATAACAGTATCAGTGATGACATTTTTGCAAAAATCTGCGCGCTGATCCGTATCGCAGTGCCGTATACCGGTATGATCATCTCTACCAGAGAGAGTCAGGCAGTTCGTGAAAAAGTACTTCCGTTGGGTGTCTCTCAGATCAGTGGTGCGTCAAAGACGAGTGTTGGTGGATACGATACACCGGAGACGGAAGATGAGGTTACTTCTGCACAGTTTGATGTCAGTGACCAGAGAACGCTGGATGAGATCGTGCAGTGGTTAATGGGAATGGGAGATATCCCGAGCTTCTGCACCGCCTGTTACCGCGCCGGAAGAACCGGCGACCGTTTCATGTCCCTGTGCAAGAGCAAACAGATTCTCAACTGCTGTCATCCGAACGCACTGATGACACTGATGGAGTATCTGCAGGACTACGCATCACCGAAGACAAAAGAAATCGGTATGAAACTGATCGAAAAAGAACTGGACAATATCCCAAGCGAGAAAGTCCGCAGAATCGCAGAAGAACACCTGCGGGATATTGAAAACGGACAGAGAGATTTCCGGTTCTAAAAAGAACAAAGCGACTGTTTGAACGCTGAAATAAGCGGGAAACACAGTCGGAAAATATGACACAGCAGATAGCAACTGCAAAGGCGCAGGGGTTGTTTGCTGTGTCTGTTAGATTTACGCGAGTAAAATTCACGAAGCATATTTTGTCTCGTTACGGAAATGATGAGCAGGAGTTTGAGTCTGCACGTTACTATAAAGGTGTGTAGATTATTGTGAAAATAAGTTTACATAATGTCAAAAAATAAATATGGAAATTACAATTTAGGAAAAGGAGGAACACAGATGGGAACAACATTACAGGAAACGCCCTCCGGCAACCGATTACATATAGGAATATTTGGAAAAACAAACAGCGGAAAGTCCGCCTTTATCAATGCATTTTCCGGGCAGGCTGTCTCCATCGTGGCAGATGTAAAGGGAACCACCACCGATCCGGTCTACAAAGCAATGGAGATCGCACCGCTCGGTCCGTGCGTGCTGATCGATACGGCAGGATTTGACGATGAGGGAGAACTGGGAGCCATGCGTATGGAAAAGACGGCGCTGGCTGCACAGAAAACAGAACTGGCACTGATCTTATTTGCATCCGAGGATATGGAAACAGAACTGGAGTGGTTCCGGTATTTTCAGGGAAAAAAGACACCGGTAATCCCGGTAGTAAGCAAAAGCGATCTTCGTTCTGAGAAAGAAAATCAGACATTTGCAGAAAAACTCAGAGAACAGACGAAAGAGAAAGTCTGCATCGTGAGCGCAAAAACCGGAGCCGGAATCGCAGAACTGAAAGAGCGGATGATCCGCATGGTTCCCGAAGGCTTCGGCAGCCGGACGATCACCGGAGATCTGGTATCCGAGGGAGACGTTGTCCTCCTGGTAATGCCCCAGGACATCCAGGCTCCCAAAGGCCGCCTGATTCTCCCACAGGTACAGACGATGCGGGAATTGCTGGATAAAAAATGCATCGTTCTAAGCGCCACCACCGACAAACTGGTGGAAGCCCTGGAACAGCTGAAAAATCCACCAAAACTGATCATCACCGACTCCCAGGTCTTTGACTATGTCTACGAACACAAACCGGAAGGAAGCCTGCTCACCTCTTTCTCTGTCCTCTTCGCCGACTACAAAGGCGACCTGGACTACTACAAAGAGGGAGCCAAAAAACTGATGAACCTATCCGCCGACTCCCGCGTCCTGATCGCCGAATGCTGCACCCATGCACCACTGAAAGAAGACATCGGCAGAGAAAAGATCCCGCGGATGTTGAAGAAAAAATACGGCGAAACCCTGGAAGTGACTGTCGTAAGCGGCACCGACTACCCCAAAGACCTGACCCCATACGACCTGATCATCCAGTGCGGCGCCTGCATGTTCAACCGCAAATACGTCCTCCACCGCATCCAACAGGCAAAAGACCAGGGCGTAGCAATGACCAACTACGGTGTAGCAATCGCTCAATTAAAAGGTATCTTGGATAAAATTGTCTGTTAAAGTAAAAACAAAAATACTTTTACAAGTCGATCACTGAAAATTTATTATTATATTACCATGTAGCGTACCTTTTCGTGTTCCAATACACAGCTCGAAGAAGCCGGATGACAGGACAGTCAGAAAGGCGAGCAACACTTTGTGGGCGGTTAGAGGCGATTTTGAGATCCGACACCTACGTAGACTTTCGCGAGTGTCAGCTGACACTCGTGAATATTAGTCGGAGTTGGTGGCTAGCTCAAAACGCCTCTGCCCACGTTGCCACCTTCTGACTGTCCTGCCATCCGGCTTCTCCGGGCGTCCGGATGCATTTCCCTCCTACTTGTAAATAAGCCCCCTTTTTGATACAATAAATAAAATAAGGCTTTTTATGCCCAACGGATCAAATAAGGAGAATGCATATGAAAGTAGTAATACTGGCAGGCGGTTTCGGTACCCGGATCAGTGAGGAGAGTGTACTGAAACCAAAACCTATGGTGGAAATCGGGGACAAACCGATTCTCTGGCATATCATGAAACTTTATTCCTACTATGGATATAATGAATTTGTGATCTGCTGTGGATACAAGCAGCATATGATCAAAGAATGGTTCGCAGATTATTACCTGCACAGCTGTGACGTGACATTTGACTTTACGCAGGGAAATAAAATGACGGTGCACAACAACATCTCTGAACCGTGGAAAGTAACCCTGGTAGATACCGGACTGAATACGATGACCGGAGGAAGAATCAAACGGGTAAAAGAACATCTGAACGGTGAACCGTTCCTTCTGACATATGGAGACGGTGTGGCGGATATCAACATCGATGAACTGGTAAAATTCCATCAGGAGGGCGGCCGCATGGCAACGCTGACCTCCGTACAGCCGATGGGACGTTTTGGTGCGCTGGATCTGCGGGAAGACGGAGAAATCACAAACTTCAAAGAGAAAAAACAGGAAGACAGCGGATGGATCAACGCAGGATTTATGGTACTTGAGCCGGAGATCCTGGATCTGATCGAGGGAGATGCGACGGTATTTGAAAAATATCCGCTGGAAGAGGCAGCCAGAAGAGGGCAGTTGGATGCGTACCGGCATAATGGTTTCTGGCAGTGTATGGATACGATGAACGAGAAGAAAAAACTGGAAGAAATGTGGAGAAGCGGAAATGCTCCATGGAAAGTATGGGAATAAGAGACATGAATAATCTGGCATTTTTTAAAGGAAAAAAAGTATTTCTCACCGGACATACCGGATTCAAAGGATCCTGGCTTTCCCGGATCCTGATCCTTGCGGGAGCCGAGGTGACCGGATATGCGCTGGAAGCGCCAAAAGAGGCAAAGCTGTTTGATACGTTACAGCTGGAAAACAACATGCATTCCGTGATCGGAGATATCCGCGACCGAGAAAAACTTATAAGTACCATGCAGGAGGCACAGCCGGAGATCGTTCTTCATCTGGCGGCACAGCCAATCGTGCGGGAATCGTATAAAGATCCGGTGGGAACGTATGAGACGAATGTGATGGGAACGGTAAATATTCTGGAAGCGGTGCGTCAGACGAAAAGCGTAAAATCGTTCCTGAATGTGACAACCGACAAAGTCTATAAAAATAACGAATGGGAGTGGGGCTACCGGGAAACCGATGAACTGGACGGGTACGATCCGTATTCCAACAGTAAGTCCTGTTCCGAACTGGTGACACACAGCTATGAAAAATCCTTCTTAAAAGAAGCCGGTGTGGCGGTGTCCACGGCGAGAGCGGGCAATGTGATCGGCGGCGGTGATTTTGCTCCGGATCGGATCATCCCGGACTGTGTGCGCGCAGTTGCAAAAGGAGAGAAAATAGCGGTACGGAATCCACATTCCACAAGACCGTACCAGCATGTACTGGAACCGCTGGGGGCATACCTGATGATCGCGCAGGCGCAGTATGAAAATCCTGCGTGTGCAGGCTCCTATAACGTGGGACCGGGAGATGACGACTGTATCACCACCGGTCAGCTGGCAGATCTGTTCTGCGATTCCTGGGGAGGGGACGCCGCGTGGGAAAATCTGTATCAGGGCGGCCCGCATGAGGCGAATTTCCTGAAACTGGACTGTTCAAAGATCCGTACCGCATTCGGATGGAAACCGCACTGGCAGGTAGCGCAGGCGGTGAAAGAGACTGCCGTGTGGTATCAGGCATGGCTTGCGGGGAAAGATATGACCGCATTTACGGATGAACAGATCCGAAAATATTTTACCTTACAGGAAATTGCTTTCCTGTAAAGTAAAACGCTCCGCGAGGATGCGCACTGCGACGTACAATGTAGATGTCGCAAGCGACCGCCGCAGGCGCGAGAATGTGCCAAGGCACATTCTTTAGAAAAAATAAAATGACAGCTGGGAAATGACAGAAAGAAAATAGAAAAGGATAAATGTGAAAAAGGAAGAAAAATATGAATAATAATCGAAAGATTCTGTGCGGGGCGGCAGCTTTGCTGGTGTCAGCAGGATTCTTTGGAGCATCTTTTCTGATACCGGAACTGTCGGATCACATCAACCGACTGGGCAATGGAAATCTGCTTGTTTATGCTGCCATGTTATTAATATTCTGCCTGGTATTTCTGGGGGGCATGCTTCTGACAGAACGGTGGGAGCCAGGCACATGGCTAAGCAGAAAAAATAAAAAAGTCAATGAACTGGTATTTGCAGTATTGATTTTTTCACAGATGATCTTTTACACCATCGGAGTATCCATGGAAACCGGTCAGGTAGGAAGCGTATCGGAAAAATATGGCTGGCACACACAACCGTTGCCACTGATGAATCTGCTGTTTTTGGCAGAACTGGTTGTATTTTTCCGGGTGTATGCAAACATACAGATCAGAGAAGAAAAGAATGACTGGATGGTATGGCTTATTTATGCAGTTCTGACGATTCTGATATTTTATTGTATGGATACGCCGAATATTTTCGGGCGTGCGGAGGCGGGGGATCATTTTCACGCTCACGCGTATTATAACTCTGTATACAATGTATATCAGGGCTTGCCTTATACAGATACAATGACAAGTATCTATGGGCATTATGGGCTGTTATTTAAGATACCGATGAAACTGGTGGGCGGAGATTTCCGGATGTTCGTGCTGATGATCACGGCACTTGGAACACTGGCACACGTCTGTGCATTTCTGGTGCTGGAACTGACGGTGGAAAGCCGGATCCTCCGGGCACTTGGCGCAGTTGCCGCGGCATTTCCGGTGCTCGGGATGCGGGGCGGTTATTACTGGCAGGTGTGGCCGCATCGGATGATCTTTCCGATGATCCTTCTGTTGTATGCGGCGATTTTAATGAAAAAACAGTGGTGGAATGTGTGGACCGGTCTGACCGGATATCTGATCTGTCTGCTGGCGATCCTCTGGAACACGGAAACCGGCGTGATTCTTGCCGTGGCATGGATGGCGCTTTTTGTTTCCCGGTGTCTTACCGGGGGAGAATGGCGGATCGGTCTTCTGATCCGAACCGTACCGGTACACGCGGTCTGTGTGGCTGCATCATTTTTCGGAGCCTATGGAATCGTGAATCTCTATAATCTGTCCAAACACAGTCCGGCAAATACACTGGGAGAATTCCTGATTCCGTTATTGTCGGATTCTTATATGGTGGATATCCTGCATCTGGATCTGCCGATGTATCCGAGTGCCTATATGGGTGTGATCGCGCTGTTTCTGATCGGGACAGCGATGGGCATCAGTACCTGGTTTTATGCGAAACAGAAAAATGACGGACAGGTGCAGCTGATCTTTTTCCTGAGTATCAGTGCACTGGGAAGAATTACATATTACGTCAACCGACCATCCTACCATAACCTGGACTGCGTCAGCCTGTCGGCAGTGATCCTGCTGGCATATCTGGGGCAGAGGGGAATGACATTTGTTAAGAAAAGAAAATGGAAACACTGGGAAGAGATGGATCTGGCGGGAGTCGTGAACGGTACACTGGGACTTGCCTGCGCAGCTGCAGTGCTTGCCATGAGTACAGGAACGGTGCTGCAGTTTTCCCAGAACAGTAAGATCAAAGAAAATTATCATAATGTGGGCGAGCTGGAGGCATTTGTACAGGAAATTGCAGAAGTGGTTCCGGAAAATACGCATGGTTTCGGGTTAAATGTGGCAGAAATCTACAGTCTGCTTCACTGGAATACCCAGTGCTTTACCATGGATTTCAGCGATATGGCGGTGATCCCGGAATCCTTACAGGAGTTACAGGAACAGCTGACAGAGGCGGATGCACCGTATGTATTTACCAGTCGGTCGTCACTGCCTATCTGGGAGCGGAATGATCCGGAGACTTACCAGTGGTTTAGTGAAACGTATGAGCTGGATCAGACCTTCCCGTACTATGAGGAAGAATTCCAGTTTTACCGGAAGAAATAAAAAGGAAACGAAGTAACTATTCAGCAGCCATTATCCTGCGAGGTGTTTTGGCATATTTATGCCAAAATCCCGAGACATACAAGCAAAAATGCCATCACCGAAGGTGATTTACGCAAGCAACGAGTCAAAGTCCGTGCTTGCACGGAACCTTGAGGAGTGCCGCGATAACGATAAAAACTCGCAAAGCGTGTTTTTATCGTTTAAATGCATTTTTGCTCGTAACTGTGAAGGTACTGAATAGTTACGAAACGAATATAAAAAAGGAGCAGAAAACATGTTTGAAGAAATGACAGAACAGCAGGCGAGAGAACAGATTCTGGAGATGACAAAGGAATACTGCGAAAAATATCACAATCAGAAAAAACCGTATGAAAAAGGAGACCGGATCCCGTATGCATCTCGTGTGTACGATGCGGATGAGATGGTAAATCTGGTAGATAGTTCTCTGGAATTCTGGCTGACTTCCGGTCGGTTTACAAAAGAATTTGAATCGGAATTCGCAAAATATCTGGGAGTAAAATACTGTTCTTTAGTAAACTCCGGATCTTCTGCGAATCTGCTGGCGTTTATGGCGCTGACTTCTCCGCTGTTAAAGGAGAGACAGATCCTGCCGGGAGACGAGGTGATCACAGTAGCAGCAGGCTTCCCGACCACCGTAGCACCGATGATCCAGTACGGCGCAGTGCCGGTATTTGTCGATGTGGCGATCCCGCAGTATAACATTGATCCGAACCTTCTGGAACAGGCGGTTTCGGAGAAGACAAAAGCGGTGATGCTGGCACATACCCTGGGTAATCCTTTTGATCTGAAAGCGGTAAAAGATTTCTGTGACCGTCACAATCTGTGGCTGATCGAGGATAACTGCGATGCGCTGGGTTCCCGTTATACGATCGACGGAGAGAGCAGACTGACCGGAACGATCGGAGATATCGGAACCTCCAGCTTTTATCCGCCACATCATATGACAATGGGAGAAGGCGGAGCCGTCTATACAAAGAATCCGCTGCTTCATAAGATCGTGCGTTCTTTCCGTGACTGGGGAAGAGACTGCGTGTGCGCACCGGGACAGGATAACCTGTGTGGTCACCGGTTCGACCGCCAGTATGGAGAACTGCCATTAGGATACGATCATAAATATGTGTACTCTCATTTTGGATACAACCTGAAAGCAACGGATATGCAGGCAGCTGTGGGATGTGCCCAGCTGCGCAAGTTCCCGTCCTTTGTAGAACGCAGAATTCATAACTTTAACTATCTGAAAGAAGCATTAAAAGGAACCGAAGACAAACTGATCCTGCCGGAGGCATGTGAGAATTCTGAACCGAGCTGGTTTGGTTTTCTGATCACCTGCCGGGAAGGTGTGGACAGAAATCAGCTGGTACAAAAGATCGAGGAAAAAGGCGTACAGACCCGTATGCTCTTTGCCGGAAACCTGATCAAACATCCGTGCTTTGACCGGATGCGTGCGACAGGAAAAGGCTACCGTGTGGCAGGAAGTCTGGAAAATACAGACCGGATCATGACAGATACGTTCTGGATCGGTGTGTATCCGGGAATGACAGATGCGATGCTGGATGCCATGGCAGATGCGATCAAAGAAGCGCTTGTATAACAGGAAGGAAGAACAATGATACTGGACGAAAAACTCAGATGGTTTGGTTTCTGGCTGCTGGATGCCTTAAAAGGGAAAAAGGTAAGGACATATTATGACCAGATCCGGCGGGCATGGAAAGAAGGAACATCGATCGCAGAAACCGAAGAGCGGATTCGGGCGCTGATTGCCCATGCGGTGGAGACAACCGAATTCTATAAGAACTATCCGGCAGACAGCGCGCTGACAGATTTGCCGGTCGTCAATAAAGATACGTTCCGGCAAAACTATGACCGGTTTCTTTCAAAAACATACAAAGATGTACCGGATAACCGGGTGATGTGTACGAGCGGTTCCACCGGAACGCCGCTTCGGATGATCCAGAACCGGGATAAGATCCGCCACAATACGGCGGGCGGGATTTTCCTGGGAGCGGCAGCCGGATATTATATCGGTATGAAAGAGGCTTTTATCCGTGTGTGGGTCAATAACGTAAAGAAAAGCAAATTTCAGCTGTTACAGGAAAATCTGATCATGATGGACAGCTCCCGGATGGATGCGCAGGCACTCGAGGAGATGTTCCAGGTGATCGAGAAGAAAAAAGTAAAATGTCTGGTCGGCTATTCATCGGCACTGGGGGAACTGAGCAATTATATTCAGAAAACAGGAAAAGATTGTAGCCGCTGCAAGGTGAGAGCGATCATTCCGATTTCTGAGACGATGCCGGAACCGGTGCGCCGGACACTGGAAAAACAGTTTGACTGCCCGGTACGTGCCTGGTATTCCAATGAAGAAAACGGAATTATGGGATTGCAGAATGAAGATAATGAGGGGTACCGGATCGACACAGAAACGTATTATTATGAAATTCTGAAGATGGATTCCGATGAACCGGCAGAGCCGGGAGAACTTGGAAGAATCGTGATCACAGATCTGTTTAATTATGCGTTTCCGATTCTCCGCTACGATAACGGGGATACGGCGGTGGCAACCAGAAAAGAGAAAAACGGCAGATACAAGCTGTATCTGGATGAACTTTACGGACGGCGCAGCGATCTGATCTACGACTGCGAGGGAAAAGCGGTAACGCCGTATATCATCACCAACAATCTGTGGGATATCGAAGGGGTAAAACAGTACCGTTTTATCCAGGAAGATGTGAAGGATTATACGATCTGGTTAAACGGAGATCCGCAGAAGATGAATCAGGAGGAGATCCTCGGACGGATCCGCCCGTATCTGGGGGAAGAAGCCAGAATCAAAGTAGAACTGGTGGACGAGATCCCGGTGCTTGCTTCCGGAAAGCGCAAATACATAGAAAACCGGTGCGAGAAATACAAAAATCAGACCGGTTTCTGCGGATAAGAATGAAGTGACAGGAGAAACAGGTGGAAAAGAAAGAACAGAAAGAACAGAAAAAACGGATCGCTGCTAACACCCTGTATACGATGGGCGGGCTGATCTTTATGAACGGCGTTTTGCAGCTGATCGTCACGCCGCTGCTCAACCGCTATATGGGAGCAAAGCAGCTGGGAGAACTTTTGTATATTACAGGACTGGTGGCGATCATCTGTCCGTCCATCGGGCAGGCGTTGAATACGAGCCGTCTGGTGGTGCGAAGATCATATGAGGTAACCAATGGAGACTACGACTGGATCCTGTTGCTGTTCGGTGTACTGGGAAGCGGTGTGGCACTTTTTATGTCAAGGGATAGTATCAGCGGGATCCCTGTGGGAATCGGGGTATTTGCCCTGTTTCTGCTGACGGTTTTCCGGTACTACGGGGATGTGGAATACCGGCTGAATCTGAATTATCAGAGGTATTTTATTTATTATCTGCTGATCGGTGTCGGATATCTTGCGGGATTTGTGATTTACCGTATCACGGATCAGTGGCTGTGGATCTATCTGGTCGGTGAGGCGGCTGCACTCGGTTATGTGGCAGTTACCGGATCCGTATTTCATAAGTTTTTTCAGCGGAGTGACCATTTTTCCGTGGCGCTGGAGCGCGGATTTTTCCTGACGCTGTCGTATCTGATCACGAATACCACGATGAACATGGACCGTCTGGTGATCAAGCAGATCCTCGGAAACGAACAGGTGACGATCTACTATGTGGTTTCCCTGATCGGAAAGACTCTGGTGCTTCTGATCGCACCGATCAACACGATCGTGATCTCCTATCTGACCAAACGCAAGGAACTGTTAAACCGGAATCAGTTTGGAAAGGCAGTGCTTGTAGGAGGCGGTGTGGCAGGTGTCTTTTTCCTGGGCTGTCAGGTGGGAACACCGCTGTTTGTCTGGCTGTTTTACCATGACCTGTTTCCGTCCATCAAAGGACTGGTCACGGTGGTCAATCTGGCACAGGTGCTGGGATTGTTTTCCGCATTTTTATTTATACTTGTTTTAACATTTACGGATGAAAAATGGCAGCTGTGGATACAGCTTGCACATTTTGTGATTCTGCTGACCACATCGGTGCTGGCAGCAAAAAATTATGGGATGATCGGATTTGCCTGGGCATGCCTGGGAGCAAATACGCTTCGGGTTGTGGCAGTGATCGCACTGGGGATCTGGAAGGCAAAACCGGAGAAGAAAGAAGGAGAATGAAAAGATGCAGACAGGTGAAGTTCTTAGAAGAGTGGTGTTCAATCTTCTGGATGCTGCAAAAGGCGGTAAGCTGAAAAAATTAAAAGAAGTCAATAAAAGAGAGATCGCGGAAGGTGTGACACCGGAATATATGGAGCGGAGGATCGATCTGCTTCTGGACTATGTAAAAAACCATTCTCCGTATTATAAAAAACATCCGGAATGGACAAAACTGGAAGATTTCCCGGTGATGACCAAGGGAGATTTTCTTGAGCATTATGAGGAAGTGCTGGTGGAGAACAGCAAAGAACAGGGTAATCTGTACCGGCTGAGTACCAGTGGTTCTACCGGAACGCCATTTACCGTTCTGTGTGACGGTGACAAGATGAACCGGGTCAATATGAACTTTATTTCCTGTATGGAACTGAACGGTTTCCGTCTGGGAATGAAGCGTGGGGAATTCCGCGCGTGGATAAAGGGGAAAAATACCATAAGTATGTGGAAATCTTTCAAAAATAATCTGGTCATGGTGGATATCTCCAACATGGGAGATGATTCTCTGGAAAAGATCTGTAAAGATATCGAGAAAAAGAAGATCCAGGTGCTGGTGACGTATTCGAGTGCACTGACCGCACTGACCGGCTATATCAAGCGGACGGGAAGAGATATCAGCAAATGGAAGGTAGAGATGGTATTTTCCATGGGAGAGGCGCTGCCGGATGCGACATATGAACTGACAAAAGAGATCTTCGGATTCTCTCCGGTGCGCTCTTACGGAAATAACGAAAACGGATTTATCGCGATCCAGCTGGGAGAGGATAAGGAATACACGATCGACCTGTATAACTTCTACCCGGAAGTGCTGAAGATGAACAGTGACGAACCGGCAGCTCCGGGAGAACTGGGACGGCTGGTTGTTACGGATTATTATAACAAAACGTTCCCGATGGTGCGTTACGATACCGGAGATACGGGTATCATGCGGATGTATCAGGATGAAAAAGGACGGATGCATGGAAAATACGTGGAGATCTACGGCCGCCGCGGTTCTCTGATGTATAATTGTATGGGCGAGCCGCTGTCGATCCATGTATTTATGAACACGCTGTTAAAGTTTGAGGGTGTGGTCTATCAGGCAAAATGCATCCAGTGGGGACAGAAAGAATATGAACTGCTGGTCAACGCAGACCGGAAAAAACTGGTGGAAGAGGATCTGATCGCTGCCTACCGGCATTATCTGGGTGAGGAAGCGGACATCCGGATCACTTATGTGGATGAGATTCCGATCCAGGCTTCCGGAAAATTCATGGTCTGCGAGAATAAATGGGATGGAAGGAAGTAGAGGATATGAAGCAGAAAGTGTCTGATTATATTGCGGATCGTCTGGCACAGGAAAGGATCAGCCAGGTATTTACCGTGACGGGCGGCGGCGCGATGCATCTGAACGATTCGCTTGGACATCATCCGGGACTGTCCTGTCTCTATCATCATCATGAACAGGCAGCAGCGATGGCGGCAGAAGCCTATGCGAGAGTAGATAACCGGATGGCGGCGGTCTGCGTGACTTCCGGTCCGGGTGCGACGAATGCCATTACGGGGGTCTTGTGTGCGTGGATGGATTCCATCCCGATGCTTGTCCTGTCCGGACAGGTGCGATACGATACCACGGTGCGTCACAGCGGCTTAAAGATCCGCACGATGGGTGTGCAGGAATATGACATCACGCCGTCCGTAGAACCCATGACAAAATATGCCGTCATGGTGACGGATCCGCTTACGATCCGGTATCATCTGGAGCGGGCGATCTATCTGGCCAAAACGGGTCGTCCGGGACCGTGCTGGCTGGATCTTCCGTTGAATGTACAGAGTGCGGTCGTGGAAACCGATGATCTGAAAGCGTATGATCCGAGCGAGGATGCAAAAGAACTTCCGGCTCCGGTAAGCGAGGAGACGGTGAAACAAATTCTGGAAAAACTGAAACTGGCATCCCAGCCTCTGATTTTTGCCGGTCACGGGATCCGGCTGGCAGGAGCCTATGATGAATTTCAGCATCTGGTGGAACTTCTCGGAATCCCGGTGGTGACGGGGATGAGCAGTATCGATCTGATGGAGTCCGCACATCCGCTGTATGTGGGAAGAAACGGAGGAACGGGAAACCGTCCGGGAAACTTTGCCGTGCAGACCTGTGATGTGTTATTTTCCATCGGAAGCAGACAGAGCTTTTTGCAGACCGGATTTGCCTATGAAAAATGGGCGGCACATGCCTATACGATCCTCAATGATATCGACGGGGAGGAACTGAAAAAAGAGACACTTCATGTGGATCTTCCGGTGGCAGCGGATGCAAAAGAACTGATCACGAGCTGCATCCGGGTACTGGAAGCGGCGGGCTGTGATCGTGCACACCCGTGGTTTGCAGATGGAAAAACATCCTGGAGAGAGAAATGCCGTCACTGGAAAGAAAAATATCCGGTGGTAACAAAAGAAAAATATAAAGAGCTGGAACCGGGACGGACGAATATCTATGCATTTTATGACAGCCTGTCAAAAGTGCTCCCGGAAGGGGAACAGATCCTGGTCAGTGTGGGAACCTCCCGTGTGGCGGGAAGTCAGGCAATCTATCTGAAAAAAGATCAGAGATTTTATACCAATGCCGTGACCGCATCGATGGGTTACGGGCTTCCGGCGGCGATCGGCGTGTGTATCGGTTCCGGAAAAAAAGAAGTGATCTGTGTGAACGGGGAAGGATGCATGCAGATGAATCTGCAGGAGCTGCAGACCATCCGGCATCATAATCTGCCGATCCGGATCTTTGTGATCAATAACGAGGGATATCATTCCATCCGCCAGACGCAGACGGCTTATTTCGGCGGTCATCTGGTAGGTGTGGGCGAGGAGAGCGGGGATCTCAGTTTCCCGGATCTTTCCAGGCTGGCACCGGCGTATGGATTTACTTATAAAGAATGTAGAAACAGTGCGACACTCGAAGAAGATCTGCGGATGGTCATGGAAGCTCCGGCACCGGTGATCTGTCAGGTCTTTGTGTCGAAACTTCAGAAGACGGAACCGAAACTGGCGTCCAGACAGCTTCCGGACGGAACCATGGTGTCGGCATCCCTGGAAGATATGTATCCGTTTCTTTCGAGAGAAGAGATGGAGGAGGAAGGCGTATTATGGAAAGAGTGATCGTGACAGGAGCGACCAGTATGATCGGGGAAGCGCTCATTGAGGAGTGCCTGAAACACGGAATCTCTGTGTGCGCGGTGATCCGGAAGGATACGGCAAGGAAAGACCGTCTGCCGGAAGATCCGCATCTGGAACTGGTGGAATGTAGTCTGGAAGAACTGGAAACGCTGCCGGAAAAAGTAAACGGAACCTTTGATACGTTCTACCATATCGCCTGGGGTTATACCGGTGCGGCGAGAAATAAAAGTGTCCGGCTGCAGAGCAAAAATATCGACTATACGCTGGAGGCGGTGGAGGCAGCTGCAAAGCTTGGATGCAGACGGTTTATCGGAGCGGGTTCTCAGGCGGAATACGGACCGCTGGATCTGGAAAAAATCGGTCCGGATGCGCCGGAACATCCGACAACCGCTTACGGAACAAGCAAACTGGCAGCGGGAAAACTCTCAAAACTCCTGTGTAAGGAGCTTGGAATGGAATGGATCTGGCCGCGGATCTTCAGCGTATATGGAATCTATGATAAAGAGAGCACAATGGTGATGACTGCGCTGCGGCAGTTCCTTGCAGGAGAAGAGACCGCATTTACCCCGGGAGAACAGGAGTGGGACTATCTGTACAGCAGGGACGCAGGAAATGCATTTTATCTGATCGGGGAAAAAGGAAAAGATGGTTCGATCTACTGTGTGGGAAGCGGAAAAGCAAAACCGCTTCGCGAATACATTTACCAGATCCGGGATACGGCGGCTCCGGACGCTACACCGGGGATCGGTAAAAAAGCATACGGTACACAGCCGGTCATGCATCTGTGTGCGGACATATCGAGTCTGAAAAACGATACCGGTTTTGAGCCGGCGTATGAATTTTCCAGCGGGATCCGGGAGATGATCCGCTGGATGAAGGAGAGAGACAAATGAAAAAGAAAATCTCTGTGGTAATACCCACATACAATGAAGAGGGAAATGTAAAACCTCTGGCAGAAGCCATTGTCACGGTGATGGAGACAGAACTGCCGCAATACCGGTATGAGATCCTGTTTATCGACAACCATTCCAAGGACAGAACGCGGATGTATCTGCGGGAACTGTGTGCGAAGAATAAAAATATCAAGGCGATCTTCAATGCCAGAAACTTTGGGCAGCTGCGCTCACCGGTCTACGGACTGAAACAGGCGACGGGTGACTGTGTGGTCCGTATGTGTGCGGACTTCCAGGATCCGGTGGACATGATCGTAAAGTTTGTAAGAGAGTGGGAAAAAGGTTCCAAAATTGTCATCGGCATCAAGAAAGCAAGCAAAGAAAACCGGATGATGTACTGGATCCGGGGATGTTATTATAAGTTGATCCGGAAGATCACGGATATCGACCATATCGAACAGTTTACCGGTTTCGGTCTGTACGATAAAGCATTTGTGGATGTGGTGCGGGATCTTCATGATCCGATGCCGTATCTGCGGGGAATCATTGCAGAACTCGGTTTTGACTATACGGCGATTCCCTATGAGCAGCAGAAGAGAAAAGCGGGAAAGAGTAAAAATAATTTCTACAGTTTATATGATTATGCGATGATCGGAATCACTTCGTATTCGAAAGTGGTTCTCCGGATGGCTACGTTTCTTGGATTTATCGTAGGCGGTATCAGCGTGGTGGCGGGGATTGTTTATTTTATCCTGAAACTGCTGTACTGGGATCGGTTTACGGCAGGCATGGCGCCGTTACTCATCGGCATGTTCTTCCTGGGAGCAATGCAGCTGTTTTTCATCGGTCTGCTGGGTGAGTATGTGCTGAGCATCAATACCCGTGTGCTGGACCGTCCGCTGGTCGTGGAAGAAGAGAGACTGAATTTTGAAGAGAAAGAGGACAGTGAAAAATGAAAGCAAGACTGGCAAAGCGTAAGCCCGGATTTTGGGAACGGACAAAAGAAAGCTGGAAGAGCATGAAACTCTGGGATGCGGAAGAACTGAATAAGCTGGACTGGGTGATCTCAGCGGTGATCCTGATGTTTCTGTTTTTTACCTGTGCGTATGGGGATTTGATGCTGACGGGAAACCGGTCGTTTCTGATGTATGAGCATTTTACGGATTTTTACAAGGCAAGTTATGAGCAGTCCCATGGCTATTATGCGAACTATCTGCCGAGTACGTTTCTGGCGTATGCAATCTGGAATCTTCCGTTATATCTGACCGGCCATGCACCGCAGGCGATGCTGACAAACAGTTTTATCAACAATATGTGGTACAAACTGCTTCCGGTTCTTCT
Source organism: Blautia faecicola (assembly GCF_004123145.1). Classification (NCBI taxonomy): domain Bacteria; kingdom Bacillati; phylum Bacillota; class Clostridia; order Lachnospirales; family Lachnospiraceae; genus Blautia; species Blautia faecicola. The sequence continues at coordinate 100,641 of NZ_SDKC01000001.1, forward strand.
GTATTATGCGACTTCTCATCTGATCTATCAGATCGGTGTGGAAGTGGGATTCGGAGAGAAGAAGGCAAAGCTTTGCAAGTTTGCATTTCTGGTATTTCCGATCGGAGTGTTCAGCCAGTTTATTTTCAGCCAGTATGATATCTTTACCGTATTTTTCATGGTACTGGGGCTTTATTTTTATGTGAGAGGCGGCTTATGGAAGTTTGCGCTGTCTTTCGGCGTTGCGGCAACGTTCAAATATCACGCACTGCTGTTTTTCCTGGTACTGCTGGTCCTGCGGGAAAAAAAGATCCGCAATCTGATCAAATACGCCGTGGCAATGGCGCTTCCGCTGATGATCGAAGTGCTGCCGAATATCGGAAATATTTACTTTAAACGAAATGTTTTAGGATTTGGCGTGCTGAAATTCGTGCAGAAACCATTTACCATTGGATTCTTTGACGGAATCAATCTGGTGGCTGTGGTAGCGGCTTTTATGCTGGTCTGGGCATACCAGAAAAAAGCAAAAGATAACCGGGAGCTGTTTTCCTGGGGGATTTTCCTGTGTGTGGGAATGAGTTTTGCAATCTTCGGATTCTCTTCCTGGAACCCGCAGTGGCTTCTGATGCTAGTACCGTTTCTGGTGTTAAATATTTTCATGAATGAAAATGGTAATCTGCTGGTGATGGTGACAAATGTGCTGATCGTGGCGTTGTATATCTTTTGCAGCCAGAACCTGGTGGATGAGCAGGTAATGAACTATGGAATTCTGAAATACATCCTGCCGGGACAGCAGTTTGCTGTGAGAATGTGGGATCTGTACATGTTCCATGATGAAAAAATGCTCTGCTCCGCGATGTGGGTGGTGCTTCTGGTCTATGTGGTCTTTGGACATCCGAAATACCATATCCGAAAAGGAACAGAGATCGCAAAAGGACTGGTATGGCAGATCCGTACGGCATTTCTGGTCAGCGTATTTGCCTTTGTGATCCCGGCTTCGATCTGCGCGCTTGGCATGTTCCAGGGAAAAATTGTTCTCCTGGATAACAGCCGTCAGGATCTGGAACCGGACAATATCATACAGGTGGATGAGAGTTCTTCCGTGAGCCAGGAGCTGACGATGGAGGGAAGCGTACTGTCCAATCTGAAGATCCGTGTCTATACCGGAGAAAAGAGCGTTTCTGATACACTTACGGTGGAACTGATTGACAAAGAAACCGGTACTGTGGTATATCAGGGAGAAAAAGAGACAGACAGTTTTACAACCAATTCGGCACTGTATTCCTTTATCGGAGAGAAAGTTCCGGTGGAAAAAGGGAAAACGTATGAGCTGCGGATCAGCAGTGAGGCGGAAGCAGGATCCGGTATCGGTCTGTACTGTGTGACGGCGGACAGTGAAGCGCAGCTTCTCGAACAGACAGAAGCCAGAGAGGAACTTCCGGCAAGCCGGTTACAGATGCGGGTGACCGGGGAACAGTAGACGGAAAACAGTAACTTTGAAGGTACGAAACGGTTACAGAAAGAAAAGGGGAGAAAAAGATGAAGCAGACAGAGAGTCCGGCGATCCGGGCGATACAGGAAATCAAAAAAGCAGTCATCGGAAAGGATGACTGCATCATAAAAGCAATGACTGCGATTCTTGCAGGGGGACATATTCTGATCGAAGATGTGCCGGGAGTGGGAAAAACCACGCTGGCACTGGCTTTTTCCAAAGCCCTGCATCTCGAACAGAACCGTATCCAGTTTACACCGGATGTGCTGCCGGGAGATGTGACAGGATTTTCCTTATATCAGAAAGCAACCGGTACATTTGTGTATCAGCCGGGAGCTGTTATGTGCAATCTGCTTCTGGCGGATGAGATCAACCGTACCTCACCAAAGACGCAGGCAGCGCTTCTGGAAGTCATGGAAGAGGGGAAGGTAACGGTGGATCAGGTCACGCATGAACTGCCGAAGCCGTTCGTGGTCATCGCGACACAGAATCCGGTGGGAAGTGCCGGAACCTCCATGCTGCCGCAGTCGCAGCTCGACCGTTTTATGATCTGTATGCACATCGGGTACCCGGATATGAAATATGAGCTGGAGATCGTAAAAGGCAAGATCACAACCGATCCGCTGGATCTGGTAGAACCGGTGATGAACGGAGCAGAACTTCTGCGGCTGCAGGATGAGATCCATAAAATTTATATTCACGATGCAGTCTATCAGTATATCGGGAAACTGGTCAATGCCACAAGAACGCATGCACTGATCGAACTGGGAATCAGTCCGAGAGGGACGATCGCACTGGCGAGAATGGTACAGGCGCTTGCATATCTGCGGGGAAGAAATTATGTACTTCCGGTGGATATCGAGGACGTATTTATCGATGTGGAAGCGCACCGGATCCAGTTAAACGGAAAGGCAAGAGTCAATCGGGTAACTGCTGAACAGGTACTGAAAGATATTCTGGAGGGAACAACGAAACCTTCTGTGGTGAAAAAATGAAAAACAAACTATTATATTTCGGACTGCTGGTGGTCACACTGTATCTGGCGATCCTGTATGACAGTCCCATGCTTCTCGGCCTGTGTCTGATGGAAGTGGTGCTGCCGGTCGTATCGGTTATCCTGCTATTATGGACTGCGGCACATATGAAGGCACAGATCTATCTTCCCATCGGGGTTGCCGAAAAAGAGCAGCCGGTCAACGTGGGGGTGCGGATTGAAAATAAGAGCCGCATCCCAGTGTCCCGGCTGGAAGCGAAAATAAAGATACAGAACAGATTTTATCAGCCGGAAAAAGAAGTAACTTTTCAGGGAATGGCTGATGGGAGAGGAACGACCCGCCTGACGACAGCCATTACCAGTAGTCAGTGCGGGCCGGTTGCGTTATGGGTGGAACAGGCGAAAATATGGGATCTGTTTCATCTGTTTGGAAAGAAGATCAGGGTAGATGGAAAAGAGGAACTTTCCGTACTTCCGGAGTATTATGCCGCTGTGGTAGAAATCACATCACAGATCCGGGAGCAGCTGATCGACAGTGAAGAATACGATGAAAAGCGACCGGGTGATGATCCGTCCCAGATCTTTCAGATCCGGGAATACCGGGAAGGGGATCGGATGCAGCGCATCCACTGGAAAGCCAGTGCCCGTACCAGTCAGCTGATGGTAAAAGATTACAGCATGCCGATCGGATCGGGAGCACTGGTACTTTTTGATCTTTGGGTGGCGGAAGATGCGGGAATGGTTTTTCTGGATCAGGCAGTGGAATACGGACTTGCTATTTTGCAGGGTTTTTTGGATCAGGAGTATCCGCCGCGGGCGGCGTGGTATAACTGCCGGACACAGAGTATGGAACAGATGGAGATCCGGGAGTCGGAAGATCTGTATCTGCTGACGTCACGGCTGTTTCAGGCAGGACCTTACGGGGAAGAGATTCTTCTGGAAGAAGTTTATCAACATTCTTATCCGCAGGACGGATATCGTGTCTGTCTGCGGATTACCACAGACGGTCAGTGGTGGGCAGACGGAATCCTGAAAGGAAAACTGACACGCGCCGGACTTGAGACAGAGGGGATCAGCGTATGAAACGACAGGTAGAAGACTGGCATCCTGCGGGGATCCAGGTGACAGGGGAGAAAAAATTAAAGATTGAATCTGGAAGGCGGCAGCAAAAATATGGGGTACTGTTGCGCTGTTTTTACCTGTATCTGTGTCTGGTGGGAACGATCCTCACACTGAGACTGGATCTGGGACTGAAATTCCGGGTGCTTCCGGTAGCCGGTGGTTTGCTGGTGTTTGCGCTGCTTGCAATACTGAAAAACATCTGGCGACCGTGGGGAAGACGGGTATACCAGGGGGCGTATCTTGTGCTCTTTCTCATCTGCGGTTTCGGATGGAAACATCTGGCGGCTGGCTGGCAGGCAGTGGAAAACGGGATCCGCCGTCAGCTGTCAGTGTATTACGGAGTAACGCTGGCGGAGAAGACACCGTTACTTACCGGGGAACGAGGAGAACTGCTGTTGCTGCTGATATTTACATTGTTTTTCTGGAGTATGGAGACAGCAGTGACCCGAAAGGGACGAACAGGACTTTTTCTGGCTTCGGAGATTCTGATCGTGCTGCTGGAACTGCTGTGTGGCTGCCGGTTCCTGCATCCGGGAATCTTTCTGATCGGAGGATCTCTGCTGGCATTGCTTTCCATGGGGCAGATCCGTGGCGTAAGTAACCAGCGGATTCTGTACCGCTCCGGTCTGTGGGCGGGCGGACTGCTTCTTTGCCTGTCCCTTCTGGCAGGATATACCGGCTCCCTGCTGAACGATCAGACAAAAGGATGGAACGAATGGCTGTATCAGAATGTACAGAAAAAGACCAGCCAGATTTCCCGTGCGTTAGAAAGCCAGAATGGATTGTTTGGCAACCATAATCCGACGGCAGACGGCAGTCTGAACAATTATCCGGTAGAACAGAAAGATGAGATTGATCTCACGGTACATACTTCCGGGAAACCGGCACACAATATGTATCTGCGGGGATTTACCGGCGGTGTGTATCAGGGAAATTCCTGGAGTGCGGTGAACCGGAACGATTTTGCAGATGCATTTTCCGAGGCGGACAGCGGATGGCAGGTACAGAATATCCTGTACCGCTACATCGGTTCCCGGTCTTCGGAAGAAGAAGGAACCGTAACGGTCACCAGAAAACATCCGGGTGGCGATTATGGATATATTCCTTACGGCTGTGCAGTGCCGGACGATGGAAATGTGCAGGCGGACGGCTGTTATGCCAGTGCCGGAAAAGAGATCTCGTATCAGGGTTATGTAAACTGGATAGAGTGGATGGATCCACAGCCTTCGAAAGAGGCGGAATCGGAGATCGAGAGCGCTTACCGGGAGTATGTGGCGAAGGAATATCTGAAAGTTCCGGTGGAAGGACTGGATCGGCTGCGGGCTTACTGCGGGCAGCAGGATCTGCAGTCCGTGCAGGAAGTTATCGATTTTGTGGTACGGGATGTGCAGGAAGGACGTACCTACAGTATGGATCTGGAACAGGTTCCGGCGGGGCAAGATTTTGCGGAGTATTTTTTCTTTGATCAGAAAAAAGGATACTGTATCCATTATGCGACGACGGCAACGCTGATGTTCCGTCTGCTTGGCGTACCGGCGAGATATGTGACCGGCTATGTGGTGACACCGGAGGATTTTACGGAAGACGGAGATGGCTATACGGCACAGATACCGGATACGCAGGCACATGCGTGGGTGGAAGTCTACCGTGCCGGAAAAGGCTGGATCCCGGTAGAAGTGACACCGGGCTATCAGGATAGCAGCGATGCAAATACAGATCCGGGGGAGAATGGCGAAGAGAGTACGCCGACACCGGAGCCGACTGAGGAACAGACGGAAGAGGCAACACCGGAACTTACGGAAACACCACAGCCGGAGCAGGGCGGGACAACGGTAACGCCGGAAGGCGAAAATGGTCAGGGAACATCAGAACAGGAGACAAACATCGAAAATGGATCCGGCGGACAGAAACTCGCGGGAATCGGGCGCGTTCTTCTGAAGATTTTTGTGGTGCTGCTGATGCTTGCCGGACTGGCCGGCGGCAGTGTTGGCATGGTGGTTCTTCACAGAAAACGGGTATTGCAGGAGCGAAACCGCCGCTTTTTCCAGAAAAATATCAACAGGGGAATCTGTGAGATTTCCTATGCGATCTATCAGATCCTTCAGGATGCAAAAGAAGCAGGTGTACTGCAGGAAATCCCGGATCAGAAAGATGACCGGAAATTTGCCCGACAGACAGAAAAGAATCTGCCGTGGATGGAAGAGGGGGCATATACAGCGATCGTGGAACTGGCAGAGCGGGCGACGTTTGGGCCGGATCGGCTGACGAAGCAGGAGCGGGCGCAGTGTTATCAGTTTTATGAGAGTCTGGAGCAGCAGTTCTGGATACAGATGCCGAAACAGAAAAGATTCTGGTGGAAATACATGAAAGCGTATCAAACTTCATAAACTAGGAAAAAGACATCGGGCAGTCGGTGAAAATATGAAAGAAAAACTTCGTATGATCCTGGCAGTGGCGGGGATTTTTCTGTTGCTTCCCCTGCTTCTGACGGTTTTCCTGTCGGGCAGAGAGGCGTTGCGCATAAAAAAACAATGGAATATGGAATCGGTTCTCCCCATGCTGATGTGCAGGGAAATTCCCTGGGAGTATGAGGAGGAGATGAAAAAAGTACAGGCTGTTCTTACAAGGAGCAGCCTGTATTTGCGTATAGAAGAGGAGGGAATGGACGGGGAAGCGTGGGAAAAACTGTGGAAGGAAGCGAAAGCAGCGCAGCGTCAGAAGGGGTATCAGCAGGCATATCGGAGTATGGAGGCAGCAGTCAAAGAGACCGAGGGGGAGATGCTTTTTTATCAGTCGAAGGTCTGCGAGGGTGTGTTCCACCGGATCAGCAGCGGCGCGACCCGTGACGGACTGGAAGTGTTTGGAAAGATGGAGAAAGGGTATCTTCTCAGTGTGGACAGCAACTGGGATATGTATGGGGACGGTTATCTGAGCGGCCATTATTTTTCGGAAGAAGCGTTGCGGGAACAGCTGGAAAAAGCGTATCCCGGGCTGGTATTTACGGAGGAACCACTGGAAAAACAGATAAATATGCATAAACGGGACAAAGTGGGATACATTTTATCCTTGACAGTGGGAAATAAGACGATCTCGGGGGAAGAATTTCGCCAGCTTCTGGAACTGCCGTCGAGTAATTTTACGATGCAGGCAGCAGATAGGAAAATCCGCTTTTTATGCAAGGGACAGGGGCACGGGCTGGGACTTTCGCAGTATGGGGGAAATGTGCTGGCAAAAGAAGGGAAATCGTATCAGGAGATCCTACGGTATTATTTTCCGGAGTGTGAGGTGAAAACGAAAAAATCCTGAGAAAATTTTGTGTATACTTCCCTCAAAGAAGGGAATTCTATAGATAAAGAATCTGGATGAGTAACTGGGACTGACGGGGACGGTTACTGGTTTTGTTCTTTAGTATAGAATAGCAGAGGTGAAGATGATGAAAAAAGAAAAGACATTGCGTATGGCAGTTACCGGTGCGCTGCTTCTGACCGTGGTTGCAGCGGGGATCTCCATGTACCGGACGGATACGACACCGAAAAAGGAAAGCAAAGCACAGCAGGAACAGGCGATGCAGGAGGAAGACAGCAAAGATGTGACGAGCAAAGATGCTGAGGCACAAGATACCGGAGAATTGGCAAAGAATACCACAGAAAATCAGGAAGCGACTCCGTCGCCGACCATGAATCAGGATAACCCGGACAATGCGATCCCTCCAACACAGGAAGGAGAAAATACCCAGGAAACCACAGAAACCCAGGAATCTGCCGATACATCCGCAGCCGTACAGCCGGAACTGAACTTTACAGAGGACAGCCAGATGCTCTGGCCGGTCAACGGTCAGGTGGTGATCGATTACAGCATGGATGCCACCACATATTTTCCGACACTGGATCAGTACAAATATAACGATGCCCTGATGCTTGGCTGCGAAAGCGGTGAGCCGGTGCAGGCAGCAGCAAACGGTCAGGTGGTTTCCATCAGCGAAGATGTCGAGACCGGAACTACTATGGTCATGGATCTCGGAAACGGCTATCAGGCAACCTACGGTCAGCTGAAAGACATCACCGTAGAACCGGGACAGACCGTGGAGAGCGGAACTATCCTTGGCTACGTCAGTGACCCGACAAAATATTACGTCAAAGAGGGCGCCAACCTGTATTTCGCCATGACCAAAGACGGCAACCCCATCGACCCGATGATCTATATCGAGACGGTGACAGAATAGAAAGATCCGTCTGTCTGAAGTCCTGCTTCGGACAGGCGGATTTTGCTGTTGTACTGTGCCCGTGTTTTAAATCACCGAACGATGACAACGGCTATGATATCTCGGATTACCGGGATTATATCAGATCGTGTTCTTTGTGGTTCCTTTTTAGAGGAAGGATGTGTATAATAGAGAACGGGAAGTGAACAGAATGAATTATACATATATCTTAAAGTGCAGCGACGGCACATACTACACCGGATGGACGAACGATATGGCGAAGCGCCTGAAAACCCATAACGAGGGAAAAGGTGCAAAATACACAAGGGCTCGTCTGCCGGTAACGCTTGCGTACTACGAGGCTTTTGAGACGAAAGAGGAAGCCATGCGGCGCGAGTGGGAGATCAAACAGCTGTCGAGAAAAGAGAAAGAAAAGCTGATCTTATAAGAGGGAGAGGAAGGAATGAGAAAGAGAGGACATCGCCTGCTGGCGCTTGGACTTGCGGCACTGCTGGCTTTTCAGACGCCCGTAACCGTGGCGGCGGAAAATGAAGTACAGACAGAAACCGTTGCAGAAGAAGGGCAGGAGACACAGCAGGTACAGGAAACGGAACCACCGTCTGAGGAGCAGGAAAATCTGCCAGAGGGACAGGCACAGGAGAATACAGAATACACAGAAAATAATTCGGAAAACGAAGACCGGGAACAGACATCATACACCTGGAAATACGCCCCCGATATTGGATGGCAGTTATGGTCTGTGGATGAAAACAACGAGGAAAGTCTGTGCAGCCCGGGTGTCTATGCACTGGAAGATGGAATTTATTACATAAAAATATACCGGGTGCAGGAAGAAGATCCGGATGGAGAAGAGGTATGGCAGCCGGTTCTGGCAAAGGGAAGTGCGGAGATCACCGAAGAGACGCCTGTCATTTCCGAACAGAACACGGAAGGAAAGCTGGCAGCAGGAACATATTATTATTTCTATGAGTTGGATGATACCAAAGAAAATGCACACCCGGAACAGGGAAGGTATCTCACGGACACCTGGGTGCACCCCGGAGAAGATCCGACTGTCTGGTATTTTGCAAATGCAGATGGTCTGCTGGAAAATCCGCAGAATCATGCAGGACCGATGCAGAATGAAGAAGGCTATTTCTATCTGGACGCACAGGGAAAAAGTCAGGCAGGAACATTCGAGGTCGACGGGATCCGGTACACCTACGATGGAAATGGAAACCGCTATCAGATCCGGGATGGCTGGCAGAAGGAAAACGAAACGTGGTACTACATCGAGAATGGCAGTCCGGTGACCGGCTGGAAACAGATCCAGAGAAGCTGGTACTATCTGGATCCGGCAGATGGAAGCATGAAAACCGGATTTTTTCAGGATAGCAGTGGAACGTTATACTATACGGATGCCGCAGGACGGATGCTCTCGGGGAACGGGTGGAAACAGATCAGGGGAAACTGGTACTGGGTTCAGCCGAGCGGAGCAATCGCAAGAGGCTGGAAGCAGAACCGGGGAACCTGGTATTACCTGGACGCTGAATCAGGAGCGATGCATACCGGCTGGTATCAGGTAAACGGCGTCTGGTATTATTCGGACGGAAGCGGAGCGATGATGGCGAACGGCTGGCTCCGGCATGGTGGCAGCTGGTATTATCTGACCAACAGTGGATCAATGCATACCGGATGGCTGAACCAGGGAGGAACGTGGTACTATCTGAACCCGCAGAACGGAGCCATGCAGATCGGATGGTCAAAGATCGGCGGGAACTGGTATTATTTCGATGGCAGCGGCAGGATGCAGTCCGGAGGCTGGCTGCGACTGGGAAATGTCTGGTATTATCTGACGGACAGTGGAGCGATGTATACCGGATGGATCTGCCTGAACAGAACCTGGTACTGCCTGGATCCGACGAGCGGAGCGATGCAGACCGGCTGGTATCAGATCCATGGAACCTGGTATTATTCCAATGGAAGCGGAGCGATGCAGACCGGCTGGCTGGCGCAGAGCGGAAGCTGGTATTACCTGAATCCAAACGGTGCAGCACTGACCGGCTGGCAGGTGATCGGAGGAACCTGGTATTATTTTTATCCGAATTGCAGCATGGCGGCAAATACCTGGATTGATAATTATTATGTAAACTCCAACGGTGCCTGGGTGGACAGTACGGTTGTGATGCCGGATACCCTGTACAACTATCGGTTCCCGACAACGGCGACGAAGAAGGGATTGCAGGTGAAGGACGGAATGGTGGATGATGCTGCAAGCCTTGGTGTGAAACATGCGGTGATCAACATCGTGCTGAATTCGGCGGCAGCCGGCAGCGGAATCGAATATGTGTATGAAGGAAAAACATATTATATGAATACGACATATATTCATGAACTGGACCGGCAGATCAAAGAACTTCATAACAATGGCATGGTCATTACGGCGGTTATCGTGTTGCAGTGGGATTATCAGAAACAGGATCTGATCCTGCCGGGAGCAAGAACCTACGGATACAATCTGTATGGCTGGAATACCGTGGAGACGGAGGGAAGAAAACATCTTGAGGCAATCTGCTCTTTCCTGGCAAGACGGTATACGGCGCCGGATATGGGTGTGGTGAACTGGGTCTGCGGAAATGAAGTCAATGCATGGAAGGATTATCACTACTGCGGAAATATCAGTTTTGACCAGTACATGGAATATTATGCGCAGGCTTATCAGGTGCTGTATAACAGTGTCAAACATGCGTATACCAACGGACGGATCTATATGTCGATCGATCACACCTGGACGTATAACCGCAGAGCCAACTGCTATACAAGCAAGGCAGTTCTGGATTGTTTTGCACAGCTGATGAAGACCAAAGGGATCCCGGACTGGATGATTGCGTTTCACCCGTACCCGTCACCGGAATTACAGTCTGATTTCTGGAATAAAACGCTGAATGTGATCGACAGCGAGAATTCGCCGATCATTACGATGGCAAATCTGTCGTATTTTACCGATTATGTAAAGAAAAATTACGGAGAGGGAAGAAGGATCATTTTATCAGAGTGCGGATTCACCTCGGTTTCCAACGGAAATGAAAAACAGGATGTGCAGGCGGCAGCGATTGCCTACGGCTATTATCTTGCGGAGGCAAATGATATGGTGGATTCCTTTGTGGTACACCGTCAGGTGGATCACAGCGTGGAGACGGCACAGGGATTTTATCTGGGACTGTGGACCTGCAAACCGGGTGCACTCGAAACAGCGTACACCAAAAAACAGGCGTATGATGTATTCAAATACATGGACACCCGATATTATATGACCTACACCAGATTTGCCTTTCCACTGATCCAAAAAACCAGCTGGGAACAGGCGGTTCCCGGATTTAACCCGGCAAAATTCACCTGAGATCAGGAAATACAAAAACAACAAAAAACAATTTTCATATCAAAAAGACAAGTTGTATAATAAGGCTGTACCTGAAAGTTTCACAGTTCGGGTACAGTCTTTCTTTATGGGGAAAATTTGACTCGTTTGGAAAAATGTATCGGGGAAATGGAAATAAAAGTACTCCGGATATGACTTTTCTTAGCCATGTCCGGAGTGTTTTCTTGCAACATATTGATTTTTGGTTTTTGAAGATTTTACAGTTTTATAGTGCATGACACCCACGCATGCCCGCTCATATTACGCCAGCATAAACATCGTCACAAAGTGGCATGCACTTCCGCCCATCACGAACAGATGGAAAATCTCATGGGAGCCGAAATTTTTATGCTTTGCATTGAAAATCGGCACTTTCAGTGCATAAATAATACCGCCGATCGTATAGATAATGCCTCCTGCGAGAAGCCATCCGAAAGCCGGTTTGGACAGTGCGTGAAAGATCTGGGAGAATGCCAGCACACACAGCCATCCCATGCCGATGTAGATCACGGAAGAAAACCACTTCGGGCAGGTGATCCAGCAGGCTTTCACGATGATTCCAACCAGTGCCACGCTCCATACCAGGATACATAACAGCTTTCCGGTGTGACCTTTCAGAGCGATCAGGCAGATCGGTGTGTAACTTCCTGCGATCAGAACGAAGATCATCATATGATCCACTTTCTGCAGCCGTCGGTTTACCTTTGCACTGATATCCAGTGAATGGTAGGTGGTACTTGCAGTATATAAAAGAAACATACTGAGAGCAAATACAGATAATGCGATCAGGTGCAGCCAGTCCGGTTCTCGGGCTGCTTTGACCAACAGAGGGATGGTTGCAAGCAAAGCCATCATCATACCAATAAAATGAGTAATTGCACTTCCGGGATCTTTTAATTTGAATGTCATATGATCAACTCCTATCTCAAATGAAATTAAAAACTCTGTTATGTAGTTTTTGAAACTACATTATGATATTATAATATACACTTTATCAGGAAAATACAACTACTTTTTTGGAAAATGAGAAAAAAATCCCGTAAATTCCACCGGAAAATAATTTCCCCGGGAATTCACGGGATGATACGATCAGATATCTGTCATGAAGATTTACAGAAATACCGTGGTTTGACAGAACTTATGATAATTTGATATTTGCAAACAGAGAGCCAAGTGTAGTAGTAGCTTCTTCTGTCTCCGGAAGTTCATAAACCTCTTCCTCGATCTCCTGTGCAGCCACATCCTGCAGTGCTTTCATGCTGAGACTCAGTTTTCCGTCTTTGACAGCGATAACTTTCACTTTTACTTTATCGCCGACTGCCAGAACTGCGGACGGATGTTTGATCCGTTTTTCGCTGATCTGGGAGATGTGAACCAGACCGGTGAGACCGTTTCCGAGATTGACGAAAGCGCCGTATGGCTGCAGGCTTTCTACGGTTCCCTCTGTCACAAGACCAACTTCCACGTTGGATACTTTTGCGCGTCTTTCTTCATCCGCTTTTTCTCTCAGCAGTTCTCTTGCGGAGAGGATCAGACGGTTGTCCTCTTCTACGACATCAAAAACCTGTACCGGGATCTCTTTGTTCAGGTATTCGTTCAGATCTTCCACATAGTTCAGGGAAAGTTTGGAAGCCGGGATAAATCCACGGATTCCTTCCACGTATGCGATGACACCTGCATTGACGATGCCTTTTACGGTAACGTTCAGCACGGTTTTGTCTTCTTTTAACTGACGCAGTTTGTCCCATGCCAGCACATCGTTGGCTTCCACGCTGGATAACAGGATACAGCCGCGGCGATTGTCTCTGCCGATCACGGTGGCTGTGACTTCATCGCCCACATGAACTTCTTCTTTTACCATAAATCCAGGTTCTCTGCTGTAATCGGAAACTTTGATGATTCCTTCTGTATAATAGCGAAGATCCAGTGTAATTTCTTCTTCGTCCACAGCGATCACTGTACCGGTGATCATATCGCCCTCTTCGATCTTTTTAAAAGAAGCCTCCAGCTCCTTCTCATAATCTGCCATCAAAGTTGCCTCTTCGGTAACCGGTGTTACTTTGTCTTCTTCTGCCATTTGTGTTCATCCTTTCTTTGTACCGAATTTGCTGTCTCTATTATAGCGTTGTTTCACGAAATCTGGCAACAGAAAATAGAAGGATTCAGGCATAAATCAGGCACATACCGGATCGGTGTACGGGGAATAGTACATAAAAACCGATCAAATCTGTTTGCTGATTTTTTTTAAGTATGCTAATATGAAAAGCAGAAAATTATAGACCAAGCAGATCCCGGCAGAAAACAGAAGAAGTATCTGATAGATGCCGGGAACAACAGTTAGGGGATTATTTGTGAGAAAAGATAATAAAATTTATGTCATCGGACACAAGAATCCAGACACGGATTCGATCTGTTCTGCGATCGCATATGCCGACATCAAGAATCGAACAACGAAGGGAACGTATGTGGCGAAGAGAGCCGGACAGATCAACGAAGAAACAGAATTTGTACTGAAATATTTTCATGTGCCGGCACCCGGTTATCTGCCGGATGTAGGAACTCAGGTGAAAGACATGGATCTTCACGAGACACCGGGAGCGGCAAACAGCATGTCGGTCAAACGGGCATGGAAACTGATGCAGGAGCATAACGCGGTAACGCTGCCGATCACGGACAAAGAAGGAAAAGTGGAAGGCCTGATCACCACCGGAGATATCGCGAAATCCTATATGGATGCTTACGATAACACATTGCTTGCCCAGGCGCGTACCCAGTACCGGAGCATCGCGGATACCGTGGACGGACAGATCATCGTGGGAAATGAACACGGATACTTTATCAAGGGAAAAGTAGTCATGGGACTCTCCCAGCCGGATACGATGGAGAGTTTTATCGATGAAGACGATCTGGTTATTCTCGGGAACCGTGCGGAAGATCAGCTGTGTGCGATCGAAGCAAACGCAAGCTGCCTGATCGTGTGTCTGGGAGCGAAAGTCGGAAAAACGATCCAGAAACTGGCAGAGGAGAGAAATCAGGTGATCATTTCCACACCGTACGATTCGTTCACCGTTGCCCGCCTGATCCACCAGAGTATTCCGATCAAGTATTTTATGAAAAAAGACAATCTGGTGATCTTCCGGAGTGATGATTTTACCGATAAGATCAAAGATATCATGACGAAGACCCGTTACCGTGCATTCCCGGTGGTCAACACCCGTGGAAAATACATCGGTACCGTTTCCCGTCGAAACTTCATGAGTATCAAGAAAAAGCAGCTGATCCTGGTTGATCATAACGAGAGATCCCAGGCGGTTGACAATATCGAAGAGGCAGAGATCCTGGAGATCCTGGATCATCACAGAATCGGTTCACTGGAGACTTTCCAGCCGATCATGTTCCGCAACCAGCCGGTAGGCTGTACCGCAACTATCATGTATGAGATCTACGCGGAAAAATACCTGGAGATCCCGGAAAATATCGCCGGACTTCTGTGTGCAGCGATCCTGTCAGATACGTTGATGTTCCGCTCACCGACCTGTACGGAACGTGATAAAGAGGCAGCGCAGGAACTGGCAAAGATCGCCAAGATCGAGATCGAAAGCTTTGCCAATAAAATGTTCCGTGCCGGAAGCAATCTGAGCAGCAAGACACCGGAAGAAATCTTTTATCAGGATTATAAGAAATTTATCGTGGATGACCTGGCATTCGGTGTGGGACAGATCAGCTTCATGTCCGAGGAAGAACTGCAGACGGTCAAAGACCGCCTGATGCCGTATATGGAAAAAGAATGTGGCAAACATGGAATCAAGATGGTGTTCTTCATGCTGACCAACATCATCAAGGAGTCCACGGAACTTCTGTGTTACGGAGAGGGATCGGATGGACTGGTATATGAGGCATTCGGAGAGAAAGTGGAAGACAGTTCCTGTCGTCTGGAAGGTGTGGTATCGAGAAAAAAACAGCTGATTCCGAAGTTTATGAATGCATTACAGCAGTAAAGGAAAAATATATGGCGAAACAACAGTGGAAACCCGGCAACATGCTGTATCCGCTTCCGGCGGTTATGGTATCGGTGCGGGATAACGAAGGAAAAGACAATATCATTACCGTAGCGTGGGCAGGTACGGTGTGTACCAACCCGCCGATGGTATCTATTTCGGTGCGGCCGGAGCGCTATTCGTATCATATGATCGAAGAGAGCGGTGTTTTTGTGATCAATCTGACTACGGAAACACTTACGTATGCGACCGATTACTGCGGTGTCCGTTCCGGAAAAGACGTGGATAAATTCAAAGAGATGAAACTGACCTGTGTGGAAGCCTCCCAGGTGAACTGTGGAATGATCGGGGAGTCACCGGTGAATATCGAGTGTAAGGTCGTAAAAACAGAGAAGCTTGGTTCCCACCACATGTTTCTTGCACAGGTAGTTGCTGTTCATGCAGACGAAGATTATATGGATGAAAATGGCCGGTTTGATCTGAACAGCGCACACCCGATGGTGTATTCCCATGGAACGTACTATGGTGTAGGAAAGCAGCTCGGTACTTTCGGGTACAGTGTGAGAAAACGTAAATCCAAGCGAAAAAGTAGGAAATAGGTCGAAAAAACGAAAATTTTTTCTTGTGTTTAACACTTTACCATGCTATAATGTCTGCGTATTCAAAAAGCAATGAGCAAATTCTAAGGAGGAACGTGTAACATGTCTTATGTAGATGAAGTATATGAAAACGTTGTGGCTAAAAATCCTAACGAACCAGAATTCCACCAGGCTGTCAAAGAAGTACTGGATTCTCTGCGTCCGGTAATTGATGCAAATGAAGAAAAGTACAGAAAAGAAGCTTTGCTGGAGCGTATCGTTGAGCCTGAAAGAGTTATTATGTTCCGTGTACCGTGGGTAGATGATCAGGGCCAGGCACATGTAAACAAAGGATATCGTGTACAGTTCAACAGTGCAATCGGACCTTACAAAGGAGGTCTTCGTCTGCATCCATCAGTAAACCTGGGTATCATCAAATTCCTGGGATTTGAGCAGATCTTCAAAAACTCCCTGACCGGACTGCCAATCGGTGGTGGTAAAGGTGGTTCTGATTTCGATCCGAAAGGAAAATCTGATCGTGAAATCATGAAATTCTGCCAGAGCTTTATGACAGAACTGAGCAAACACATCGGCGCAGATACCGACGTACCGGCTGGTGATATCGGAACCGGCGCAAGAGAGATCGGTTACATGTTTGGTCAGTACAAGAGACTGAGAAACGTATACGAAGGAGTTCTGACAGGTAAAGGACTGACCTATGGTGGATCTCTGGCAAGAACAGAAGCTACCGGTTATGGTCTGCTGTACCTGACACAGGAACTGTTAAAATTAAATGGTATCGACATCGCAGGAAAGACTGCAGTTGTATCCGGTGCAGGTAACGTAGCAATCTACGCAATCCAGAAAGCACAGCAGCTGGGGGTAAAAGTTCTGACCTGTTCTGATTCTACCGGTTGGGTTTACGATCCGGACGGAATCGATGTAGCACTTCTGAAAGAGATCAAAGAAGTGAAGAGAGCAAGACTGACAGAGTATGTAAAAGTTCGCACAAACGCTGAATACCATGAAGGAAGAGGTGTATGGCAGATCAAAGCTGATCTGGCACTGCCATGTGCAACACAGAACGAACTGCATCTGGAAGATGCAAAACAGCTGGTAGCAAACGGAACCATCGCAGTATGCGAAGGTGCTAACATGCCTACCACTCTGGAAGCTACACAGTATCTGCAGGCAAACAACGTAATCTTTGCTCCTGGTAAAGCAGCAAACGCCGGTGGTGTAGCAACATCCGCACTGGAAATGTCTCAGAACAGCGAGAGACTGAGCTGGACATTCGAAGAAGTAGATGCAAAACTGAAAAACATCATGATCAACATCACTCACAATATGGATGATGCAGCAAAACGTTACGGATTCGAAGGCAACTATGTAGTAGGTGCCAACATCGCCGGATTCGAAAAAGTTGCTGATGCTATGTTAGCTCAGGGTATCTGCTAATTTTCAAACGTAAGTAATAAGTAATGTTCAAACAATAAACAGAAATCCCCGCAGTGGATATTCAACGTCCACTGTGGGGATTTCTCGTTTATGCGAATAAAGAGTTAAAGTCAGTGAATCCCTTTCTGTATCAGATCTTTCCCGAATTTTTCCCGGATCTTGTCCATTGCCCGTTCCATCTTCTGCTCTTTTTCAATGGCTTTCGGATCATAACTGAACAGATCGAGCTGTACCGGTTCATCAGCATCCGTCAGCTTTCCGGCGCGAACTCCCAGTAAACGGATCGGGTTTCCGTTCCAGAGCGTATCAAAAAGATGACAGGCTGCGCGATACAGTTTTTTCCCATCCTGCGTCGGTGAGGATAACGGCATCTGACGGGTGTATTTTTCAAAGGTCGCGTATTTGATCTCCACGCACAGGTTATTGGCAGATTGTCCGGCCTTTTCGAGACGGTGTCCTACTTTGGTGGAGAGCTGCAGGAGAATGGGGTATGCTTCCTGCGCGGTCGTAAGATCACTGGCGAGCGTGGTGGAATTGCCGATTCCTTTCGCCTGAGACGGTTCGCTCTCCAGAGTAGAATTATCGATTCCATTTGCATATTTCCACAGCATTTTGCCGTGGCTTTTCAGATGCATGGTCAGGATTGCCGGATCCATCTTTGCCAGATCGCCAATGGTACGGATTTCGAGTTTCTGAAGAACCGCAACGGAGGCATGTCCTGCCATGAACAGACTGCTGATCGGCAGCGGCCACATTTTCTGCTGGATCTCCTCAGGAAAAAGCGTGTGCGTCTTATTCGGCTTTTCAAAATCAGAAGCCATCTTTGCCAGAACTTTATTCGAAGAAATCCCGACGTTGACCGTAAAACCGAAATGGCTGTAAATATAGTTGCGGATGTAGGCAGCCCCTTCTTCCGGTGAGGAAAAACGGGAAGCGATCGAAGTGTAGTCGAGAAAACACTCGTCCACACTGACCTGTTCAATCTCCGGTGTCAGTGTGCGGAGAAAACCGACAAACTGTTTGCTGTGGCGGCTGTAAGAGTCGTGGTCAGGAGGAACGATAGTGAGTGTCGGACATTTTTTCAGAGCATTTGCCACCGGTTCTGCGGTGTGAATATGATACATGTTTTTTGCCGGCAGAGACTTTGCCAGAACGATCCCATGGCGGGTCTTGCGGTTGCCGCCGATGATCGCGGGAATCGTCCGGATATCCACGCTGTCCGGATTTGCCTGTAAGAGATCAATTGCGCTCCAGCTCAGATATGCGGAATTGACATCGATATGAAAAATGATGCGATCCATGAATGTCCTCCTTTCTGCGGATATCCGCATCTGTTACCAGAAAGTATGTTCTTATATAAAATTAAGTATACGTTAATTGGATCTCCGACGCAATCCATAACTTGGTTATTTGGGAAGAAAGAGGTATAATAGAAGCAACGCAATAGAAAAAGAGGAATAATCATGGACGGAATCAGTAAAAAAATATATCTGGAACTTCAGGCTCCGACCGAGGACGATAACCGGTCCGATCAGAGAAGGATCCAGGACGGATTAAAGGAACAGGGGATTGAGGCAAAAGTAAGCCTGCGGGTACTGCGAAAACTATATCCGCTGTGCGAAGAGGCAGAGTGGAAAGTGACCGTGTCGCTGGCGTGGGACGGTCAGACGTGGCATGGCGTGGATCTGGAAGCGGGAGATACCACCGGGTTACATTACGGTGTGGCGGTGGATCTGGGAAGCACCACCGTGGTTGCCCGTCTGGTGGACTGCGCGACAGGAAAGATCCTGGGCGAAACCAGCACGTTCAACGGGCAGATCCCCTATGGAACGGACATTCTGACCAGAATCTTTCACTGTCAGGAAGACCGTGGAACGCTGGAGATCCTTCGAAAAGCAGCGGCAACCAGCATTACCACCTGTGTGAGAGAACTGGAAGCACAGCAGCAGTTACCGGAAAACAGCTGTATCGCGATGGCAATCGGGGGCAATACAACGATGATTCATTTTCTGCTTGGGATGGATGCGTTCTGTGTCTTCCACACTCCGTATGCGGTGCACGCAGACCAGCCCGGATTTCTCCCGGCAAGAGATCTGGAACTGCCGGTGAAGGGATATGTTTACATTTATCCGGCAAAGTCCAATTACCTGGGCGGCGATATCATCAGCGGCATGGTGGCTACGGGAATCTATAAAAAAGAGAAGATCAACGCTTTTTTCGATATCGGAACGAACGGGGAACTCGTACTGGGGAACCGGGATTTTCTGTTATGCGGTGCGGGAGCTGCGGGACCTGCACTGGAAGGCGGTGTGGTAAAGACGGGCATGCGCGCGATGGAAGGCGCGGTGGATCGGGTAAAAATGGAAGATGGAGAACTGCACTGCCACGTGATCGGGGAGGCAACGGCGAAAGGAATCTGCGGATCCGGGATTGTGGATCTTCTGGCGGAATTGTTTTTGCATGGATGGATCGATATCCGGGGGATCTTACAGCCGGAGAAAAGCCGGTGGATCGTGGAGAAAGACGGGATGCTGGCGGTGAACTATGCACCGGAGCTGTATTTTTACCAGGGTGACATCGAAGAATTTATCCGGACAAAAGCGGCGGCATACACGATGGTGGCGATCATGCTGCGGGAGTCCGGGATCGAACTTTCGGAACTGGAAGGATTCTATGTGGCGGGCGCTTTTGGAAAACATGTGTCCAAAGAATCCGCGATCGCTATCGGCATGTACCCGGACATGGAACGGGATCGGATCATCCATGCGGGCAATTCTTCCCTGGAAGGTGCGGTATGTGCACTGCTGGATCGCGGTGTGGCAAAAGAAGTGGAGGAGATCCTGGAGAAAATGGTATATATCCAGTTCGCAGCGGTAGAAGATTTTCTGAATACAATGGTGGCAGCACAGGCACTTCCCCATACCGATCTGGAGCGGTATCCTACGGTGAAGGAGAAACTGGAACGGCTCCGAGAAGAAGAGAGAGCAGCGGATGTTCAGAAACAGAAATAAGAAGATTTGAATAAAAAATAAAAAACTTCAGCAGACAGAAGAAAGCTATTGTGTCTGCTGGAGTTTTTTTATGGAGTAAAGAAACCAAGATTATATTGCAGATGTTTGCGGTGGCGTATGAATCTTGCTGTGGATCTGCAATGATATCTGAAATTAAAATTATGTAAACTAGAGCGTGTTTGAAAAATCATTCCTGCAATCCGCACGCCCCACTTTGCGGCATATTTTACCTTCATTCGGTTGACGTAGCCCGCTACGCCGCCCTCATTCAGGAAAAATCTCCCACAAACTGTGACGCACATCTTGCAGAAAGCCTTTTTCAAACACGCTCTAGAGCGTGTTTGAAAAATAAAAATTGCACAAAACGCATGTTTCATTTCCCTTTTTCATGATAAAATAAAGAAAAAGGGGTGTTCACTATGTTGAGACGATATGAGTTAACAGATGAAGAATGGAACCGCATTGCACCGTTACTCCCGCCTGAAAATACAGGGAAACAGGGACGTCCACGAAAAGATAACCGCATCATTCTTAATGGGATGGTCTGGTTGGCACGCAGTGGTGCACCCTGGCGAGATCTCCCAGAACGTTATGGATCCTGGCAAACCGTATATAGTCGTTTTCGCAAATGGATTGATGATGGGATTCTGGATAATATTTTTCGCGTTCTAAGTCTGGAAGCTGAATTGGAAGAACTATCTATAGATGCTTCTATTGTTCAGGCTCACCAGCATAGTGCAGGTGCTAAAAAGGGGGGCTCCCAAATGAAGTCGGACATAGCCGTGGAGGAGCCAGTACCAAAATCCATGCAGTAGTAGATGCCTATGGGTATCCGGTGTATTTTATGATCAGTGAAGGGCAGCGTAATGATATCAATTACGCAATCCCTTTGTTGGATCATATCCGAATAGATGGCAGCAAGGTTCTGGCGGACCGTGGATACGATAGTAATCAACTGATGGATTACATTTACGACCACGGAGGAGAGCCGACCATTCCATCCCGTCGAGGAGCTAAATTTGACCGTTGTTGCGATTGGTGGCTTTACAAGGAAAGACATCTGGTCGAAAATTATTTTTTGAAATTGAAAGCATTTCGCCGAATAGCAACACGTTATGATAAATTAGCATTCACCTACTTAGGCTTCTTATGTATCGTTTCAATATTAATTTGGTTAAAATGAACAACTTAAAATGTTTTTCAAACACGCTCTAGCAATCAGAATTTTCCTTTGCCATTCGTTTCAGCTCCGGCATTACCGTACACAGCATCACGATGAAGCAGGCGCTTCCGCCAAGCACATTGGATACCGGTTCTGCGAGGAAGACACCGTCACTTCCCATATGGAACAGATACGGAAGGATGTAGGTAAGCGGAACCACGATGATGACCTTGCGAAGCAGAGAGAAGAAAATCGCGAATTTTTTCTTGCCCAGTGACTTGAACATCGTCTGTCCCACATACTGGAGTGCCTGAAAAACAAAGGCTCCGAAGTACAGTTTCAGTGCCGGGATCGCATCGGTGAGCAGCGCCTGGTCGGAACTGAAGATACCGATCAGGAAACGCGGTGCAAACAGGATCACGCCCCAGGCGAGCAGTGTATACAGGATCGCCATCACGCTCATGGTGAGCCAGGACTGGAACACTCTCTTAGGCCGGCGTGCGCCATAGTTATAACTGATGACCGGGGAGGAACCTTCGGTAATGGCATGGATCGGTGTATCGATGATCTGTCGGATACTCGATACGATCGTCATCACGGAGATATACAGATCGCCTCCGGTGACCGAAAGTACATTGTTGCAGCAGATCGTCACCAGACTGTTGGTAAGCTGCATGATAAAACCTGCGGTTCCGAGGCTGATAATATTTTTTGCCCGCCTTCCGCAGTCACGGATCTCTTCTTCGGACAGAAGACGGACTTTCAATTCGGTCTTTTTCCGCAGAAAATACAGGACAAACGCTGCGGAAAGAATCTGTGATAACACCGTAGCGATCGCCGCACCGCGGATACCGAGTCCGAACACAAAGATAAAAACCGGATCCAGGATCAGGTTGGCAATTGCACCGATCGCTACAGAAAACATCCCTGTGGTGGCGTATCCCTGCGCATTGATAAATGGATTCATACCGGTAGAAACCATAGAAGGAAAAGTTCCGATCAGATAAATCATCAGATAAGGATACGCGTAGATCAGTCCGTTTTCCGAACTTCCGAACAGAAGCAGAATCGGTTTCGCAAAGATCATACCGACAGCCATCAGAAGCAGGGCACAGACACAGATCAGAAAGAATGAGGTATTCATGATCATCGAAGCCTCTTTCGTATCTTTTCTTCCACGCTCGATCGAAAAAAGCGGCGCACCGCCGGAACCGAAGAGGTTACTGAAAGCAAGAATAATCGTAATGATCGGAAAACACAGCCCGACAGCTCCAAGCGCTGTGGTTCCCACATCCGGGATCCTTGCAATATAGATTCGGTCCACAATATTGTAGAGCAGGCTTAAAACCTCCGCCACAAGCATCGGAATGGAAGCCCGCAAGATATTATCGGTGATTTTCCCATGTTCAAAGTCAATCTGTTTCATGATAAAACTCCTTTGCGTATGAGGTAGATGATGCAGGTATATGCGTTGTGCTACCGTCATGCATCTGTGTAAAATTTAGGTAAATTGCTGTTGCGCTTTTAGTGTAGCACAGATTATAATATATGAAAAATATTGTTTTTATATAAATAAAAAATAATTTCTATATAGATATGAGAAAGGAAAACGGAGGAAACTATGGAGATCAAACAGCTGGAATATTTTCGGGCAATTGTAGATGAGGGAACCATCAGCGGTGCGGCCAGAGCCCTGCATATGACACAGCCGCCGCTTAGTTATCAGATGAAAATGCTGGAAGAAGAACTGCAGGTACGCCTGTTTGTACGGGGGAGCAAACATATCCGGCTGACAGAGGCGGGAAAAGCACTGTATGTGCGGGCGGAAAGTCTTCTTACCATGACCGATATTACGAAAAGAGAAGTGATCAAAGTTAGCCAGGCAACGACGATCCATCTCGGCGTGACGCCATCCACGGTGAATATGATGGCAAAATATCTGGTAAAATACACCAATCATCATCCGGACATTCGTTTTGTGATCCATGATGGATCTACCTTTACATTAAAAGACGAACTGGAAAACGGAATCCTTGATGTAACGACACTTCGTACTCCTATTGCTTTAAATGGATTCTGTTCCAAACTGCTGAAACAGGAACAATTGCTGGCAATGGTTCCACAGGGGCAGGCAGAAGCAGGATGCCGGGAACTGACACTGGAAGAACTGGCGGGACATCATCTGATCCTTTCCAAGCGTCACAGAAAGTATGTGCTGTCCATTTTTGAAAAACACGGTCTGTCCAGCGATGTTTATTATGAATGTGAGGATGCAAGAACAGCCATGAGCCTGGCAGCCAGCGGACTGGGGACAGCGATTCTTCCGGCGTCTATGAAAGATCAGTCGGAAAAAATCTGTCCGGTTCCGATCAGAGAGAAGGAACTGACGACGGATGTTCTGCTGGTGTGGAGAAACGAAGAACATTCGGATGTAGTAGAATCCTTTATTCGTGAGTTTTAAGTTCCCTTACAGGCAGAATTGTGGTATGATTAAAAAAATGTGTCAGGACACATTCTTTGTTATCCAATAACAAACAGGAATAAAAACTTGTATTAACCAAGATAATATGATAAAATGATAAGCTGCGATAAGGATGAGAGATATGAAGAACATAGTATTAATCGGAATGCCCGGAGTCGGAAAAAGTACCATTGGAGTAATTCTTGCAAAAGAATTAGGATATCAGTTTGTAGACGCAGACCTGCTGATTCAGGAGCAGGAGAAGAGATTATTAAAAGAAATTATCAGTGAAGAGGGCATCGAAGGCTTTATTGCAATTGAAAATCAGGTGAATGCTTCGATCGAAGCGGACCGCACAGTAATTGCCACAGGAGGCAGCGTGGTATACGGAAAAGAGGCTATGGAGCATCTTGGAGAGATTGCCACGGTCATTTATCTGAAACTTTCTTACAAAGCCCTGAGAAAACGTCTGGGCAACCTGAAGAACCGCGGCGTGGTTTTACGGGACGGACAGACATTGAAGGACCTGTATGAAGAGCGTGTGGTACTGTATGAAAAATATGCAGATATCACAATTGATGAGGAAAATAAAAATTTAGAGGAGACTTTACAGAGTATTATCGATACGCTGTAAAAGTATTTGGAAAAGTTCAGTGGACAATATGAACAAAAAGATAAGAAATCTTTAAAATTTATTTACAAAGACTTTGATTTGTTATAACATAAAAATGAATGAGAGGGCTTATCGGGACTTGTATTGGGCTGAATAAAACATAGAGGTGAACTATGGATCAGTATATTATTAAGGGTGGAAACCCGTTAGTTGGAGAAGTAGAGATTGGCGGAGCAAAGAATGCAGCACTTGCGATTCTGGCAGCCGCTATTATGACAGATGATACCGTCCGGCTGGAAAATCTTCCGGATGTCAATGATATAAATGTACTTTTAGAGGCCATCGGAGGAATCGGAGCAAAGGTGGAGCGTGTAGACCGCCACACTGCAGTGATCAACGGTTCCACGATCGGTGATATCAGTGTAGATTACGAATATATTAAGAAAATCCGTGCATCCTACTATCTGTTGGGCGCACTTCTTGGAAAATACAAAAAAGCAGAAGTACCTCTGCCAGGTGGCTGTAACATCGGAAGCCGTCCGATCGACCTGCATCTGAAGGGATTCCGTGCCCTGGGTGCGACTGTTGATATCAAATACGGTGCCATCGTGGCATCCGCACCGAATGGACTTCACGGAACCCATATTTTCATGGACACCGTGTCAGTAGGTGCAACGATCAATATTATGATGGCAGCTTCCATGGCAAAGGGAAACACCATCATTGAAAATGCAGCAAAAGAACCGCATGTGGTAGATACCGCGAACTTCCTGAACAGCATGGGTGCCAATATCAAGGGTGCCGGTACGGATGTGATCCGTATCCGTGGTGTGGAAACACTGCACAGTACCACATATTCTATCGTACCGGATATGATCGAGGCGGGAACCTATATGTTCGCTGCAGCGGCAACACGGGGTGATATTCTGATCAAGAATGTGATTCCGAAGCATCTGGAAGCGATCACCGCAAAATTAGAAGAGATCGGATGCGAGGTAGAAGAATTTGACGATGCAGTCCGTGTGATCTCGGCAAAGAAACTGCGCAGAACTCATGTAAAGACACTGCCGTATCCGGGATATCCTACCGATATGCAGCCGCAGATCGCCGTGACACTGGCGCTGGCAACCGGAACCAGTATCGTCACAGAGAGTATCTTTGAAAACCGCTTCAAATATGCGGACGAGCTTACCCGTATGGGCGCTTCTGTGAAAGTAGAAGGCAATACAGCGATCATTGACGGCGTGGAAAAACTGACAGGAGCAAGAGTCAGCGCACCGGATCTTCGTGCAGGTGCGGCACTGGTAATCGCCGGACTGGCAGCAGAAGGAATTACGATCGTAGATGATATCGTATATATCCAGCGTGGATATGAGGATTTTGAAGGAAAACTGAGAAGCCTGGGCGCAGAGATCGAACGTGTGACCAGTGAAAAAGAAATTCAGAAGTTTAAACTGAGAATCGGGTGACAGAAGAACCGAAAAGGGGGGCCTGACTCCCGTATACATAAGAGGGGTGTTGTCAGAAGGCGGCATCCCTTGTTTACTTTCCAGAAAATTAATTTCGTTCTTCTATTCATACATTTTATCAATAACTGTGCCGGTACAGGGCAGTTATATTTTGACAAGAAACAGGCAGTATGATACACTTAAAAAGATTATGGATAACTATAAAAATAAGTAACTGTGAAAGTCTCAGACAGTTACAGATTTGATAGAAAAAGCAGAGGTGAGTACAGTGGATAAGACAGAATACCATTTGAAATTGGAGGAAATCAACAGACTTGTGGACGCACAGGATTATGAAGGGGCTCTTACGATTGCCGATTCCATCGACTGGCGCAGAGTAAAGAGTGTGCGGACATTGTGTATGGTAGCAGATATCTACGAAGTGAATGGTGAGCTGGAACAAAGCATGAAGATGCTACAGCTGGCATACAAACGTTCATCCATCGGAAAGATGATTCTGTACCGTCAGGTGGAACTGGCTTTGAAGATGGGGTTAAATGATGATGCCGTAAAATATTATAATCAGTATCTGGAAACGGCATCCAACGATACCTCCAAATACATTCTGAAATACAAGATTTACAAAGCAAAGAAAGCACCTCTGGAAGATCAGATTGAGATCCTGGAGGAGTATAAAGAACGGGAATATACGGAACGCTGGGTATACGAACTGGCAAAGCTGTATAAGAAAGCAGGACAGGAAAAGAAATGTATCGAAACCTGTGACGATCTGGTTCTGTGGTTTGGCGAGGGTAAATATGTAACCAAGGCGATGGAACTGAAGATGACTTATACACCGCTGTCACCGTCCCAGAAAGAGAAATATGAGAAGGCGAAAGCGGCTGGAGAGACCAGTGCGAAACCGCAGCAGACGGAAGAAGTGAAAAATACGATTCTGCCGGGGGTATCTGCGGCAGCGATGGCAAATCTTCAGAAAGCGGAAGAAGTACGGGAACAGGCGCAGGAAGAAGCAGCGGCAACTGTGGAGGATGCACAGGGAACCACGGAAACGGTAACCGTTGTGGAGACAGAGCCTGTAAGACCGGAGCCGGAGATTCCTCATATTGATACCGAAAAGCTTCAGGAACGTCTTTCCAAGAGCTTCCAGGAGATTCTTTCCGGATTCAACCGTACCAAGGCGGTAGATGCTTTTGAGGCACTGGGAAGAGCCGCAGGAGCAGAGATTCCACAGGAACCGCAGGAGGAAGAAAATATTGAAGATTATCATGTACAGGATCTCGAACCGGAGGCTGTAAACGAAGGCATTATTTCTGCGGACAGCGGGGTTGCCGGCGTGAGCAGAACCGAGATGGACGAACTGGAAATGATAGAAAAACCGAAGGTGGAAAAACCGGAGGATAAAGAAATTGTCAGTGTACAGGAAGTAGATCTGGATGCGTTGTTTGCAGAGACTTCTTCTTCCCTGGCAAAAGAAGCGGGCGGAGAAGTACCGGCAGAGGAATCTGCGGAAGAACCGACCGTGGAAGAGGTAACGACAGAAGAGATCATCGGGGAACCGGAAGATGTGGTCGCCGAGGAAACCGTGGATGCATCCGGTGCGGTTCTGGAAGAAGAAACTGTTGCAGAGCCGGAGGATGTAATCATTGAAGAACCGGCAGTGGAAGAGACAGAATCAGAACTGACAGATACGGCTGAAGAAGAACCGGAGACAGAAGCTATTGTGGAAGAAAGGGAAGAGATTCCGGCAGAAACTGTAGAAGAGGAAAACGTCGAAGAAGACACGATTCAGGAGGTACCGGAAGAAAAATCAGCAGAAGATATCGCCGCAGATGAAGCTATGGCAGCTTTTGAAGCGAGTCTTTCCAATATTTCTCTGGACTTCGGAGAAGAAAACGGGGATTCGACGGAAGTGCCGGAAGCAGCGGACGCGGAACCGGAAGCGCCTGTGGAAGTAACGGAAGAACAGGCTGCTGAAGAAGAAACGGTCACAGAACCGGAAGAGTCAGAGGAAACGGAAGATCTGGATGCAACGAGAATCATTCCGGATATAACAGCACAGAGCGCAGAGCAGGAGACGCCGGGAGAAACACAGGAATTTAATCTGGAAAAAGAACTGCGGGCAGCTCTTGGAAGCCTGGAAGTATTCCAGGAGCAGAAAGAGGAACAGCAGCCGGTAAGTCTGGAACTGGAACCGGAGACACCGTCTGTAGAAGAAGTTACTTTTGCGGATGAGAAAACAGAACCGTCGGCAGAAGAAAATATTGCAGAAGAATCACATACAGAAGCTGATGACACCGACGAAGAAGAGCCGGAGGAGACAGAGAACGATCATATCGAAAAGATGCTGGCAGAAGCAGAGATGCAGCCGGATATCAGTGATATGACGGTAGAACGAGAGACACCGGAGGAAAAACGCCAGCGGATCCTGAACAATACCAGACCGGAACGTCTGACCGCAGAACAGAAACAGTTGTTTTCCTATTTTGCAAAAGTACCTGGTATGGATGAACAGATCCTGGATGCGATCCAAGGAGCGTATGAACACGCGAGTGAGAAGACCTCTCATCGTGGAAATATCGCGATCATGGGAAGCCACGGAACCGGAAAAACCCGTCTGAGCGAAGGACTTGTGAAAGCGATCTGTAAAGAACTGGGTCTGAAAGCAGTCAAATACGCAAACCTGGATGCGTCTGACATCAACAGAAAAGATCCGGCAACCATCATCAGCAAGATGGCAGGAGGATTTCTTCTGATCGAGCGTGCAAGCTTTATGACACCGGAGACCATCGAGAAACTTTCTCAGGCGATGGATTTCCGTACAGACAGTCTGATTCTTCTGATCGAGGATGACAAAGCGAACATGCGTAAGATGCTGGCAGATTATCCGGAATTTGCAGAGAAATTCGAAACGGTGATCTCGATCCCGGTATTTACCAACGATGAGCTGGTAACCTTTGCAAGAACGTATGCAAGAGAAAATGGTTTCCGGATGGATGAGATGGGTGTACTTGCCCTCTATACCATGATCGGTGACAACCAGAAAGAAGACGAACCGATCACCGTCGGAAAAGTAAAAGAGATGGTAGACGGAGCGATCCGAAAAGCAAGCGGCGTCAAACTGGGAAGAAAACTTTCCAAACGTCACACGGATGCAGAAGGACGGATTCTTCTTTACGAAAAGGATTTTGACTTATAAAAGAACACGTAACTGTTCAGTACCTTCACAGTTACAAGAACATGACAATATGGGGCATGGCGACAGAAAGCTATGCCCTGTTTTTACGCGAGCAACGAGTCAAAGTCCGTGCTTGCACGAGATTTTGACGACTGTCGCGATAATCAAAAATTGATCCACTGGATCAATTTTTGATATGCGAGCAACGAGAAAATAAAAGAGAAAGGAAAAACTATGAGTAAGAGAGAGCCTTACCTTGGCAATCCCCAGGCAACCATCGCCGTGCTGAATAAATACGGCTTTACATTTCAGAAAAAGTTCGGGCAGAACTTTCTGATCGATACCCATGTGCTGGATAAGATCATCCGTGCAGCGGAGATTACCGAAGATGATTTTGTCCTGGAGATCGGACCGGGAATCGGAACGATGACACAGTATCTGGCATATGCGGCGAGAGAAGTATGTGCGGTAGAAATCGACAAAAGCCTGATTCCGATTCTGGAGGATACGCTGAGTGATTATGATAATGTAACCGTGATCAATGAAGATATTCTGAAAGTGGATATCACAAAACTGGCAGAAGAGAAAAATGGCGGCCGCCCGATCAAGGTGGTTGCAAACCTGCCGTATTATATCACAACACCGATCATCATGGGGCTGTTTGAGAGTCATGTACCGGTGGAATCCATCACTGTCATGGTACAGAAAGAAGTAGCGGACCGGATGCAGGTAGGACCGGGAACGAAAGATTACGGGGCACTGTCGCTGGCAGTACAGTATTATGCAGAGCCGTATATCGTGGCAAATGTTCCGCCGAACTGTTTTATGCCAAGACCGAAGGTGGGAAGTGCGGTCATTCGTCTAACCCGCCATGCACAGACACCGGTGCAGGTGGAAAATGAGAAGCTGCTGTTTCAGATCATTCGTGCTTCGTTTAACCAGAGAAGAAAGACCCTGGCGAATGGGCTGAAGAATTATGAGGGATTGTCGTTTGAAAAAGAGACGATAGAGGCTGCGATCGCAGAATGTGGATTTTCTCCGTCGGTGAGAGGGGAAGCCCTTTCCCTGGAAGAATTTGCAAAACTTGCAAATGTGCTCGGACGTGCCAAATAAAAAAAGTAAAATAAAAACGTGTTGACCAGAACGAGGAAATTCCGGTCAACACGTTTTAATTTTATTTTTAAAGGAAGGAGTGTCGATTTTCATCGACATATGAAAAAGAAAAGTTATAAAATAATTTGTATTAATTATTTTATGGTTATAGTATATCCGGGAAATGTGAGAAAACCGTGTTGAAGTTGTGAAGATTTTATGAATGAATGGGAAAAGATTTATGAATATGTGTATCACAGAAAAAAAGTGTGTTATACTACGGAGTATCAGTCGGAGAGAGGACTGAAAGAACAATTCCGAGAGGATAAGAAGAAAAAAGAGAGGTAATAAAGATGAAGATAAAGAGAATCATGGCAGGAATGTTGGCGGCAATAACCGTACTGGGAAGTCTTGCGGCGCCGATGAGTGTAAAGGCAGATCAGATTGATGCGCCGTATCTGGCACTGGGTGCGGATCTGAATGAGACAGAAAAATCTACGGTATTAAGTCTGCTGGAGATCAATGAAGCGGACCTGAGCCATTATCAGGTCATCACCGTGACAAATGCGGACGAACACAAATATCTGGATTCCTATCTGGATTCCAGCGTGATCGGAACCAGAGCACTTTCTTCCGTACTGATCGAAAAGAAGGACAAAGGAAACGGGATCAAAGTGACCACCAACAATATCACCTACTGTACGACCGGTATGTATCAGAATGCACTGGCAACCGCCGGCGTGACGGATGCAGATGTTCATGTGGCAGGACCGTTCAACATCTCCGGAACGGCAGCTCTGGTAGGTGCAATGGAAGCCTACAGCAATATGACCGGTGAGACGCTGAAAGCGGAAAATGCAGACGCAGCCACGGAGGAACTGGTAACGACCAGTGATCTGGGAGAGTCGATCGGAGATAAGGAACAGGCGGAAGAACTGGTCGGAGCGGTAAAAGAAGCAGTTGTCTCCAACGATCTGTCTGATCCGGAAGAGATCGAAGCGGTTGTAGATGACGCTGCAAAAGAAATGGACATTCAGCTGTCAGACGAGGATAAACAGAAGATCGTAAGCCTGATGCAGAAGATCAGCAGCCTGGATCTGGATGTGGATGCGTTAAAAGAGCAGGCAAAAGATCTGTACAATAAACTGGAGAGCCTGGATCTGAACATCAATCAGGAGCAGGTCAAAGGATTTTTTGATAAGATCGTAAGCTGGTGCAAGAACCTCTGGAGTTCTATCTTTGGATAATGTGTTGAAAAATTCCGGAAAATAAAAAGAAAATGATGGATGATTTGACGAATTAACAGGATGAAGTGAAAAAGCAAAAACAACAGAACAGTGTAAAGTGTCATAAAAACAAAGAAAAAAGAAAAACGAATTGTGCAAATTAACCATAAATTCATATTACGTTCATAATTTGTTCATAAACTGTTGCTATGATAATAATAGTTCCGAAAGGAACATCTCAAAATTGTTTGTAATGGGTTCATTACACATAGAATTTTTTCATAATAATAGCCCGGGTACTGAGAGGTATCCGGGCACTCCTCATTTTATGGAGGATATTTGTCTTCACGAAGCCATCAAGGTTGACACAGACATGGAATAGAAATTATGGGATGTAAATAAGGAGTAACTGTTTTAAACAGCTACTCCTCTTTCTTTTCCTCGGCTTCCTCTGATTTTTGAATCGCTTCTTTTTGAATCGCTTCGTTCAGAGAAAGCATCTTTTCATCCAGTTCGGCTACAAACTCTGCACAGGCGCGGAGATCCCGGCTGATATATTCCGGTGCACTGCCCTCGAATTTGTAATAGATCTTATGCTCCAGGCTTGCCCAGAAGTCCTGGGCGATGGTGCGGATCTGTACTTCCACGGTGATATCCACGACACGGTCGGAAAGATGAACCGGGACGGCTACCAGCATATGGTAGCTGCGGTATCCGCTGACTTTTGGATGAGTAAGATAGTCGGTCAGCTCCACCACACGCAGATCGGACTGTTTTGCCAGCATATCGGCGATCCGGTAAATGTCCTGGGTAAATGAACAGATGATACGGATACCGGCGATATCTTTGATATATTTTAACATATTTTCCAGGGTGACTTCATGTCCCTGGCGCTTTAACTTCTTGACGATACTTTTCGGTTCCTTGATCCGGGACTTCACATGTTCGATCGGATTGTAATTATGAATATGGATGAATTCCTCATTCAGAATATCAATCTTTGTGGACATCTGGCGAAGTGCGGCATCGTAGAGAAACATCATGGTTTCCCAGGAGTCCGCATCGTCGAGAATCTGTGATACATATTTTAATGCGTCCATATATTTTCTCTATACTTTCTGATTTTTTATATTTTTATTTTTCGATTCCCGGGCGGGCAGGAAGTCCCTGATCAAAAGGATGTTTGATCTTACGGATCTCGGAGACATAATCGGCAAGTTCCACCAGTTCATCACTTGGCTGCTGACCGGTCAGGATGACTTCGAGATGTTCCGGTTTTTCCTTTTTCAGATAATCCAGAAGAATCTGCTCATCGAAGAGTCCGGCGCGGATCGTATAGATCAGTTCATCGAAAAACAGAAGATCGTAGTCTTCTTCGGCAGCTTTTGCTGTAATTTTCCGGAACTGTTTTTCATAGTAGTTTTTCCGTTCCAGTTTCTCGGAAAGCGTCATCTGAAAACTGAACTTTTCCTGCTCCAGTCCGTTGACAAAAGTAATGTTCGGAACCTGCTGCAGAATCTTTCGCTCGCTGGTCTTATTATTTTTCATAAACTGATAGATCAGTACTTTATATCCATAACCTGCGGCACGGGTACAGAGTCCCATCGCAGTAGTAGTCTTTCCTTTTCCATCCCCGCAATATACATGTACATAACCTAAATTGTCTTTCATGATAAACACCTCCAAACAGTAATATGTCACGTTCATCGCTGTTAATATTCAGTATACAGGAAAACCGGCAAAGATGCCAGTGAAAGGAGCGCAGAAGAGGAAGGTTTAAGAAAATTTTTAGAAATCCGGTGATTCCCTGCTGTCTGCATAAAAAAATAACCCCGGCTGCAAACTGTCAGCCGGGGTTGAGTTCCTTTTAAATCTTAACCGAAATATCTTTTCAGCAGACCTTCGAAAGCTTTTCCATGTCTTGCTTCGTCTTTTGCCATTTCATGAACGGTGTCATGGATTGCATCCAGGTTTGCAGCTTTTGCACGTTTCGCCAGATCGAATTTTCCTTCGGTTGCGCCGTGCTCAGCATCTACACGCATTTCCAGGTTTTTCTTTGTGCTGTCGGTTACAACTTCACCTAACAGTTCAGCGAATTTTGCTGCATGTTCAGCTTCTTCGTAAGCAGCTTTTTCCCAGTACAGACCGATTTCCGGATATCCTTCTCTGTGAGCTACACGAGCCATAGCCAGGTACATACCGACTTCAGAGCATTCACCTTCGAAGTTTGCTCTCAGGTCAGCCAGGATGTCTTCCGGAACGCCCTGTGCAACACCTACTACATGTTCAGCAGCCCATGTTTTTTCTCCGCTCTGCTCTTTGAACTTGGAAGCTGGTGCTTTACAAACCGGACAGACTTCCGGTGCGGTTTCTCCTTCGTAAACATATCCACATACAGTACAAACAAATTTTTTCATGGTCATATTCTCCTTTTCTTTTTTGTAGTTTATCTTGAAAACGGATTCCCTATACGGTGAATCGCTTTCTTGAGTTCGAATTAATAATAGTAATTATTACTGATATTAGATTAACATATTGCTTCCTGTTTGTCAAGATGATTTTAAAACTCTTTTGTTCTTTTCGTTTTGTTCCTCTGACAATCCAGGAAGCGTTTACATCGTATCTTTTTTCAGACAGTCGGGACAGATTCCATAGAAGTTTGTCACATGTCCCAGAATCTTTCCTTCAAAATGTTGTGCGGCCAGATCCTCCGGTTCTTTCATGTATTCCAGATCCAGATCCATCACCTGATGGCAGCGGGTGCAGATTACATGATAATGAGGGGTGACCTGTCCGTCGAAGCGGTCAGCACCATCGCCGGTACAGATTTTCTGAATCTCTCCGATATCTGCCAGCAGTGCCAGGTTACGGTAGACGGTTCCGAGACTGATGTTCGGATAAATCTTGCGTAACTGATGATAGACGGTGTCAGCCGTAGGATGATCGGTACGTGTCATCAGAAATTCTTTGATGGATTCCCGTTGACGGCTGTATTTCAGAGTTGCCATTACGATCCTCCCTTCTCGATTAATAACAGTAATTGTTACTAATACTAATATAAAATAAAACGGAGAAAATGTCAAGCGATTTCTCCGTTTTATTTAAAAAATTCTTATTCAAAATCGTTACGTTCGCAGAACAGATCAAACACGGCATTGATCAGGTCTTCGTCATCCAGACCTTCGAATTCCATTTCATCCAGATCGAGATTTTCGGAAGTGATCCGCAGGATATGAACCGGTTCATCGTCACCGCCATCGGCAGGATAGAGAACAGCAAATTCCTGATCTTCGTATTCCACAATATCGAGAAGTTCAAAACGAACAGATTCGCCGTACTGGTCTGTCAGAGTAATAATATTTGGTTCCATAAGGGCCTCCTTTGTAAACGGTATACATGTTATTTTATCTCGTTGATTATAGTACAGATTTGGAGTTTTGAAAAGCGTTCGGTATAAAAATGCAAGGTATAAAAGTGTCGAGCGAAAAACAGGGAAACAAGTAGTATTCAGGACATATTTCTGGTATATTAAAAGAAGAAACAGGGGAGGAGTTGGAGATTATTTTTAAGAAGAAAAAGCAGAATCCCGGAGGAAGCTATGTAGGAGCAATTGCGGTATTTATCCTGGCGATTATCATCGGTCTGGTTTCCTTTTTTGTGACAGCACAGAGAACGATCGAGAGCAGTTCGCAGGAGAGAATGAGAAACAATGTGGCGAGACAGAGCGAACATCTCCGAACCATTTTAAATATTCATTATTCGTATCTGGAAGGCATTGCAGAGAAGATGGGAGAGAGCGGAGACCTTCTCAGCGAGGAAAATATGCAGATGCTGACAACATTTCAGGAGAGTACCGCGCTGGATCGCACGGCGCTGATTCAGCCGAATGGTGATGCACACTACGATAATGGGCTGGTAAAAAATGTGGCACACCGGAGATACTTTAAGGAAGGGATCAGCGGCAGCCGTACGTTGAGTGATCCGCTTGAGAGCAGTGTGGATCAGGAGACGAAGGTAGTTCTTGGCGTTCCGGTTTTTCATGAGGAAACGGTCATTGGTGTTCTTGGCAGTTCCTATAATGTCGGTGAACTGAGCCGTATGCTGTTTGATGATCTGTTTTCGGGAAAAGGATACAGCCTGATCGTTACCAGAGATGGTGAGATCATTGCCCATGACGGCGATGCGACAGATTACAAGCTTTCTTATGGAGATAATATTTTTGAATTTTACAAATTCAAGAAAATAGGACAGGGACACAGCATCGAAGAGATTTCACAGGATTTCAACGAAGGAAAGGAAGGACTGATCCGGTTAAGAGGTTATGCGGACAGTTCCGACCGCTATCTGGCATATGCGCCGCTGGGAATCAATGACTGGATGATCTGCTATGTTGCACCGGTGACCGTTGCACAGCAGTCGTATGCGTTCGTGGAGCAGTATGAATTTATCTTTCTGGGATGCTTTGGCGTTCAGGTTTGTATCCTGATCTTCTACATCATACGGAAAAACCGTCAGAAAACAGAAGAAATCCTCCGTTCCGCCCGGACGGATGAACTGACGCAGGTATATAACAGAAAATACGCGGAATCGTATACGGAGCGGATTCTGAACGAAAATCATGGAGAGAGGCAAAGCGCATTCTTTATCATGGATGTAGATAAGTTTAAAGAGGTCAACGATGTATACGGACATACCGTGGGCGATGCGGTGCTGCATACGTTTGGCGAACTGCTGAACAGACAGTTCCGGGAAAACGACATTGTGGGCCGGATCGGCGGTGACGAGTTTACCGTCCTGATGTGGAACGTAAGCAGTCGTGAGGCAGTCCGAAGCAAAGCGGAAAAACTGCTGGAGGAGACGAAGAAGCTTGCATTTGCTGAGATGGATGGAAAAGGAATCACAATCAGCATCGGAATCGCTCTGTACCCGGAACACGGAAACACCTACATGGAACTGTACCGAATCGCGGATCAGGCACTTTATGAGACCAAGCGGGGTGGACGGAACGGATATACCATTTGCGGTGAATCTCGAAGAAATTTACCGCGGTAACGTAAAAAAGGGATTGCACACGGGGAAGAGAAGTGCTATGATATAAAAAAGCAGAACAAAGGGGTTCGGATGAATCCATTGTTCTGCTTTTTTCTTTATAGATAAGAGAAACTTATAAGCAGTCTGGAATGAGAGGAGAGGATTATTATGAAAAAATTCATGGAGAAATTCAGAGAGGCTGTAAGAAAATATGAGGAGCTGCTGGCGTATGCACAGGGAGAATTTATCGTTCCTTATCATTCAGGGGCAGGGATGATCGGGTATTATTATAGTCCGGTTCCGTTTGTGAAGTAGAGATTTTGTAAAAGGGGATGCCGGGAGACGCGGCATCCCCTTTTACAATTTTTCAATTACCAAAGCTCCGCCAGTTCATAAATCAGTTTCTCGGTTTTCTCCCAACCCAGGCAAGGATCCGTAATCGATTTTCCATAGCAGTGCTCACTCACCTTCTGAGCGCCGTCTTCGATATAACTCTCGATCATCAGTCCCTTCACCAGTTTGTGAACATCCTCCGAAACCTTGCAGCTGTGCATAACATCCTTACTGATACGGATCTGTTCTGCGAAGCGTTTGCCGGAGTTGGAGTGGTTGGTGTCTACGATGACAGCCGGGTTGACCAGTTTTGTCTGCGCGGACTCATTGACTTCCTGATAATGTTCCAGAAGATTTTGCAGGTCCTCGTAATGGTAGTTTGGCATATTTCTTCCGAATTTGTCTACATAACCACGAAGAATCGCATGTGCATAAGGGTTACCAGGAGTTTTTACTTCCCATCCACGGTACAGGAACATGTGACCGTGCTGTGCGGCGATGATGGAGTTCATCATAACGGAGATATCTCCGCCGGTTGGGTTCTTCATACCTGCCGGGATGCCGACGCCGCTGGCGGTCAGACGGTGCTGCTGGTCTTCGACGGAACGGGCACCGATGGCAACGTAAGATAACAGATCGGATAAATATCTGTGGTTCTCCGGATACAGCATCTCATCTGCACAGGTAAAACCGGTCTCGTTGACCGCTCTGGTGTGCAGATCGCGGATCGCGATGATACCCTTTAACATATCTTCTTTTTTCTCCGGATCCGGCTGGTGCAACATTCCCTTATAGCCCATGCCGATCGTTCTCGGTTTGTTTGTATAGATACGCGGAATCATAAAAATCTTATCTGCGACCTTATCCTGTACGGTACGAAGCCGACTGATGTAATCAATTACCGCATCTTCATTGTCCGCGGAGCAAGGTCCGATGATCAGCAGAAGTCGGTCATCTTTTCCCTCGAAGATTTCCCGGATCTGTCTGTCGCGATCCTCTTTGATTGCTGCTATTTTTTCACTTACCGGAAACTGTTCTTTTAACTCCTTCGGGGTTGGTAGTTTCCGTAAGAATTCCATATCCATTTCCATAATTTCAAAAGCCTCCATAAAAAATAAAGAATTTTGCACTTCAACGCGTTGCAGTGCGAATCTGCTTATAATCATACTTGGTTACAGATGATTCGTCAACCCTTTTTTGAAATTTAATTACTCAATCTGCCATTTACAAATTTCGTAACTCTTCAGTACTCTCACAGTTACGAACCAAAATGCATTTCTAATCACCTTCGGTGATGGCATTTTGGCTTGTATGTCTCGGGATTTTGGCAAAAAACATGGCCACCGACTGAATTGTTACCTGTTTTCTTCAAAATCATGTTCATAAAAAATACCGGGAGCTTTTCAGATTTTACAGAGAAAAGCATCCGGTGGGACAAACATATTATGCTTTTTTCCCGGAGGGAAGCTGTGCCAGAATGATCGCTGCAAACATCAGCACACATCCTGATAACTCCCGTGCAGAAAGCTTCTGATTCAGAAGGATCCAGCCTGCCAGTACCGAGATGCAGGATTCCAGACTTAAGATCAGAGAAGCCACAGTCGGGTTCATATCTTTCTGTCCGATGATCTGCAGGGTGTACGCAACACCGCAGGACATCACACCGGCATAAAGAATCGGTGCCCAGGCGGCAAAGATATCTGCCAATACGATAGGTTCCGTAAAGACAGCCGGGATCGCACATAAGAATCCGCAGACAAAAAACTGGATACAGGACATTTTCACACCGTCAACCTTGGGCGAAAAATAGTCGATTACCAGAATATGTAAGGAAAACAGCAGGGAACATACCATGACCAGCAGATCCCCTTTTCCAACGGAAAAACCGTCTGTGATGCAAAGCAGATACAGTCCTGCCAGTGCAAGTGCAACAGCGATCCAGATGGTGGCGCCGCATTTTTTACTCAGAAAGAAATGGCCAAGAATCGGAACGATAACAATATAGCAGGCAGTGATAAATCCTGCACGTCCGACCGTTGTATACTGGATGCCCATCTGCTGAAAACTGCTGGCAAGTGCCAGAAGAATACCGCAGCAGACACCGCCGAGAATCAGTGTACCGGTCTGTTCTACCTGTTGTTGAGGCGATGGCAGTTCCTCTTTTTGGGCAGATTTTCTGTGATCCAGAAAGAAAATGCATGGAATCAGGACGATTCCTCCGATGATGCTTCGAATAGCGTTGAAAGTAAACGGACCCACGTGATCCATACCAACGCTCTGGGCTACGAAAGCCACACCCCAGATGGTGGCTGTCAGCAGCAGAAGCAGAGAATTTTTAAGCTGTGTCTTTTTCATAAAATCCCTTCCCTTCATAGTAATATCGGTAAAAGACAACTGTTCAACAGACACACAGATACCAAACAGCGTAACATATGCAATCATATCATGAGAAAAGAAAAAAAGGAAGCAAGAATAAGGAGGGTTCAGATACTTTTTGGAGATTTTTTGGGGTTTTCTATTGATAAATATTATCATTAAGGATAAAATCTACATAGTTGTCGGGAGGATTTTGAGATTCTGGAAACCTTCGGACGGATGACAGCAAGAAAATAAAGAAAAGAGGAATGCAGTCATGACATTAAGAGATTTACCGGTAGGAAAGACAGCAACGATTCGCTCGGTAGGCGGAGAAGGGGCGCTGCGTCAGCATTTTCTGGATATGGGACTGATCCCACAGGGAGAGGTAACAGTAGTAAAGTACGCTCCCATGGGAGATCCGGTGGAACTGCGGATTCACAGTTATGAACTGACACTGCGTCTTGCAGATGCGGAGAAAATCGAGATTGAAAATATACGGGATGCCGGACAGGTAAAACCGGAAAAAAAAGAACGAACAGTAATCCCCCATCCGGGACTTGGAGAGGGTGGTAAATATCATGAGAAGGAAACGGAACATCCTTTGCCGGATACAGAGGTGCTGACATTTGCACTTGCAGGGAATCAGAACTGTGGAAAAACCACACTGTTTAATCAGCTGACCGGATCCAGTCAGCATGTGGGTAACTTTCCGGGAGTAACGGTGGACCGAAAAGATGGAACTATCCGGGGAAAAGAAAACACACTGGTGACCGATCTTCCGGGAATCTATTCCATGTCCCCATATTCCAGTGAGGAGATCGTTACAAGAAATTTTGTGCTGAATGAACATCCGAAAGGAATCATCAACATTGTGGATGCTACCAATATTGAGCGGAATCTGTATCTGACCATGCAGCTGATGGAGCTGGATATTCCGATGGTGCTTGCTTTGAATATGATGGATGAGGTACGGGAAAACGGCGGATCGATTCTGGTCAACCAGATGGAAGAGATGCTGGGGATACCTGTGGTTCCTATTTCGGCGGCGAAGAATGAAGGTATTGATGAACTGGTAGCCCATGCTCTGCATGTGGCAAAATATCAGGAACGGCCAAAGGAGATAGATTACTGTGATGCCAATGAAGATGGTGGTGCGGTACATAGATGTCTGCATGCGATCATGCATCTGATCGAAGATCATGCAAAGGCAGCACAGATACCTGTCCGTTTTGCGGCGGCGAAGCTGGCAGAAGGGGATACGCTGATTCTCGAGGCATTGAAACTGGATCAGAATGAAAAAGAGATGCTGGAGCATATCGTGAAACAGATGGAAACAGAGCGTGGTCTTGACCGGGCGGCGGCAATTGCGCACATGCGATTTGATTTCATTGAAAATATCTGCGATGAGACAGTGGTCAAACCACGGGAGAGTAAAGAGCATCTGCGAAGTGTGAAGATCGATAAGATACTCACCGGAAAATACACGGCGATTCCGTGTTTTATCGCGATCATGGGGCTGGTATTTTTCCTGACTTTTGGAGTGATCGGTGCTTTTTTACAGAATATCCTGGAAGTAAGTATCGATGCGCTGGGAGGTCTGGTGGATCAGTGGATGGGGGCAGCGAATGTCAACAGTGTCCTTCGGTCTCTGGTAATGGATGGAATCTTTACCGGCGTGGGAAGTGTCCTGAGTTTCCTGCCGATCATCGTTACACTGTTTTTCTTTTTATCTATGCTGGAAGACAGCGGATA
Source organism: Blautia faecicola (assembly GCF_004123145.1). NCBI lineage: Bacteria > Bacillati > Bacillota > Clostridia > Lachnospirales > Lachnospiraceae > Blautia > Blautia faecicola. Next base: position 141,564 of record NZ_SDKC01000001.1, read on the forward strand.
TATGGCAAGGGTGGCTTTTGTGATGGATAAGCTGCTCAGAAAGATCGGACTTTCCGGAAGAAGTATCGTACCGATGCTGGTAGGTTTTGGATGTACAGTACCGGGAGTTATGGCGAGCAGAACGTTGCCTTCAGAACGTGACCGTAAGATGACGATTCTTCTGACACCGTTTATGAGTTGTTCGGCAAAGCTTCCCATCTATGCTTTTTTTGCGGCGGCATTTTTCCCGAAGCATAGCGCACTGGTGATGATCGCTTTGTATTTTGGCGGTATTCTGATGGGTATCCTGATGGCACTGGTATTCCGTGGGACTCTTTTTAAAGGCAATGCTGTACCGTTCGTGATGGAACTGCCCAATTACCGGATGCCGGGAGCCAAGAATGTGGGACACCTTCTGTGGGATAAGGCAAAAGACTTTCTGCAGCGTGCATTTACCGTGATTTTTATGGCGACACTGGTAATCTGGTTCTTACAGACCTTTGACAGTCACCTGAACATCGTCAGCGATTCGCAGGAGAGTATTCTGGCGACGGTGGCCAGTGTGATCGCGCCGGTATTTGCACCGATGGGATTTGGCGACTGGAGGATATCCACGGCGCTGATCACCGGATTCATGGCAAAAGAGAGTGTGGTATCTACGTTATCCGTTCTTTTCGGGCAGACTTCGGCGCTGCTTGGCTGTATCACACCGGTATCCGCAGCCGGTCTTCTGGTGTTCTGCCTTTTGTATACACCGTGTGTTGCGGCGATTGCTTCTATTAAAAGGGAGCTTGGCGGCAAATGGGCAGCCGGTGTGGTGATCGGCCAGTGTGTGATCGCATGGGTGGCAGCGTTTGTGGTTTATCTTGTGGGAAGTGCGATTGTGTAAAAATTACATAGTTAGTACTTATTAGCATAACAGGTCGTACAGATAAGGGAGAAGATCTTTAATCTGTGCGATCTGTTTTTTACATGGAAAATTATATAAGAGAAACTAAAAAGAGGAGAGTTGTAATAAGCTACAGGAAATAGATTTATATTCTTGTAAATGGGAAGGAGTCGATGATATACTTTTGTAAAGTAAGATAGAAATGTTAAACAGCTGATGAAGAGAGGGTATTAAGTGTATGATAAGAGACCTTATCAACCAATAGATCAAACACCTTCAAGATTCCTGGTTGATAATTTAAAATTGGTAGATATATCGGATAAACCTATTCTGGATGTTGCTTGCGGATATGGAAGAAATGGAGGATACTTGGCAAAAAACAATCATAGAGTTGTGTTTATAGATAAAGATATTGAGTGCTTGAGATATATCAAAAATGGTGGAAAGCTAAGTGAGCAAGGGCACGTGGATACAAGAAATGTCTATGCGTTATATAAGAATCTCGATGAGGGGAAACTTTCTTTTCCGAATGATTCAACAGGCGGAGTGATAGATATACACTATTATAATCCGTTGTTGATCGATGAATTAATAAGAGTATTAGATAAGGGTGGATTTTTTTGTTTTGAATCAATCAGTGCAAGAGGGAAAAATGTTTACGAATTACCAGACTACCACTTTATTAAAGACAAGTTGAAAAATTTCAAAATTATAAGCTATGTTGAGAGAAAAGTTAATCCAGAGGAACTTGGCAAATCGGTAATGAAGATTTTTGCAATAAAACAATATAGTTGATTAATTTTACTTATACTTGTATAATATATGTAGTGCTCAAACAATATAGAGCCGACTTTTAGTAAAATGATGAGGAGCATGCCTGGGTGGGGTATGCTCTTTTTGAATAGAAATTAATTTATAAAAATTAATAAAGAAGTTCGGAAGAATAGTGAGGAATAATATTTATGAGACAACTAAAATATAATAGGGAACTTTATTCGAAAATTGCACTTATAAAGAGTGCCTATAATTTTACAGATAGAGCCTATATACATCTTGATGCTGATAGAGATTATTATTATGTTTCGTTAAGTAAAAAAGAGGGAAAGCAGGAAGTCACTGACGAAGAATTTGAAAATGAAATTTTAGCGCAGAGTGCTCGTCATGAAATTTATTTGCAAACCAAAAATATACGTGAGCTTATGCTTGCCAGGGCAGTCGCAACAAGTGTGGTTGCAGCAGGAGATGAAGAGTTAGAATCCGATAGTGAGATTGCACAGGAATTTAGTGAAGATGAAATATTAAAGGATTGGTTTGATGCTGATGAATAAGTCGATGTTAAATATGGATATTTATTCTGTAGAGAATATAAAGAAAACGTGCAATGCATATAAAGATTTTGCAAGAATCAAGATTAAGAGAAATTATAATTATATGGAACTGACTTTTGATAGATGCAAGTATGATACAGATATTACGATAAAAGAATTTGAAAATTATTTGATTAATATAGAGAATATGAAAAAATGATAATTATAGAAATTATATTTATAGTAGCATTATTGTCGTTAGGAATAATAGCATCCATAACTGACCTTAAAAATGGCAGAGTTTATAATAAAATTTTATTGATATATGCTTTGTTGGGATGCGTACTGGATACATTCTATTATGGTTATTTTGCGAGAGATTTGTTTGTACTTTATATATTTAATATAGGAATTTTGGGTGTAATTAGCCTGATTTTGTTTTATACACATTCATTTGCTGGAGGAGACTGTAAATTAACAGTAGTGATGGCTATTTTGTATCCGGCAAATTGCTATCTGATATATGGGACAACAGATATAACTTTGTATTTTACATTATGTTTGGCAATTTTATATGGATATCTATACTTGTTAGGATTTTCTTTATATTCGCTGGTTAAGGGAAGGGTGAGCCTTTCTAAAAAATATGTTAAGGGATATTTAAAGACCTTCCTGAAATCTTTTGTGTCTGCCTCAGGATATATATGTTTGATAAATCTTCTTTTCATCATTATAGGTTTGCAAGGAGTATATATCAACGAATGGATCATTAGAATTATATGTATGTTATCAGCATGGATAATTGGTAAAAAGAACAGGTTAAAAAAATGGCAGATAGTTGTTGGAATTTACTGCATTGATATAGTCATTGGATTGATATTAGGATTTATGCCGTTTTCGTTTAATCCAGAAAATTACATTTTAGTAATACTACTGTTACTTTGTCAGATGACAATTCGAACAAGCTTATATCAGGAAGTTAAAGTATGTGATCTGAAAAAAGGAATGATATTATCAAGTATTTCATCAATACTTATGCAGAATTCCAGAGTACGAGGTCTTCCACCTGTATCTACAGAGGATTTGAAAAGTAGACTGACCGAAGAACAAATAAATAGTATTAATCGATGGGCAGGGAGCAGAAAGATATTGACTGTAACAGTTGTTAGAAAAATTCCGTTTGCAATATTTATATTTGCCGGATTTTTGAGTTATTTTATTATATGGAGTGTGGTTAGATGATTACAAAGCTGGAGAAATATAGTGGAAAATATAAAATAGTATCTTTAGCTTTTGATCAGGTATCAAGAGATGATTTACTTGAAGATAATATAGATCTACTGTATATATCCGAGAAGGATATAAAATTATATCCGGAAAATATTGTGGTATCAGAAGATAAAGATGTAATTGATAAACTCGGACATGTACATAATTATGATGTATATGAACTTTGGGAAAATGGAAAATTGTCGGAATATTATGATGACAGTTCTTTGGATAATTATTTTTTTGTAACCGCAAAATGCAATTCTAATTGTATTATGTGTCCTTCACCTGATGTTTCTCGTCAGAAGGGTGGAAGTACCAGCGTGGATACTCTCATAGAAATAGCAAAACATATACCGGCAGATGCACCGCACCTTACAATCACAGGTGGAGAGCCATTTCTGATAGGCCCCGATATATTCCGATTTTTGAAATTCCTTCGTGATAAATTCGAGTATACAGAATTTCTATTTTTAACGAATGGAAGAATATTTGCTATCGAATCATATGTACAAAGATTTATGGAAAATGCGCCGGAAAATAGTATTGTCGCAATACCTGTTCATGGATCTACGGCAGCAACACATGATATGATAACGCAAACAAAGGGAAGTTTTGAACAGACTATACTTGGAATAAAAAGATTGTTGAAAGCAGGAATTCATATTGAAGTAAGGATTGTTGTAAGTGGAATGAATAGCAATGATATTAAAAATATTGCTTGGTTGATTGCTCGGGAAATTCCCAAAGTAGATTATGTCAGCATTATGGCAATGGAGATGACCGGAAGTGCAAGGATTAATCGGGATAAAGTTTGGATACCGTATGGAAAAGCTGCATTAGCAGCAGAAGAGGCAGTATTGGTGCTGATGGAAAATGGAATTGATGTGAAATTATATAATTTTCCATTATGTGTTGTCAAAAAGGAATTTTGGACTCTGTGTGAAAAAAGTATATCTCCAGGTAAAGTAAGATATGCTGAAAAATGTGAAAAATGTAAAATGAAAAATGCCTGCGGTGGGGTATTTGCAGGAACGATTTCAATGGAAAAGGGAGAATTAAGTGCGATTATATGAAACTGAATTATTTTAATTTTAAGCAGTTTGGTGATTCTGTTTTAATGACAAATGATTTTGGAAAGTATGTATTTGTAAGAAAAGAAGATTTTCAAAGTATACTGTCGTTAAATGTTGACAGGGAATCAGAATTATACAAGCTGCTTATCGAGAGAAAAATGATATATGATGAATCTGATTTGGAGTATTCATCAGTAAACAAGTATGCGCTGAGAGGAATAAAAGGGCATGTAAATGTTGCAACATCATTACATATTTTTGTGGTAACTACGGTATGCAATATGGGCTGCGTCTATTGTCAAGCGAATAATGGCGTGGAGTGTTCACACCTTATTATGAATAAAGAGATGGCGGAAAGAGCGGTAGATATAGCATTGCAGTCACCGGAAAGGTCATTATGTTTTGAATTCCAGGGAGGAGAGCCGTTAGTTAATTTTGAAATTATAAAACATATAGTGCAATATGCAGAAATGCACAAGGGAAAGCATGATATAGCTTATACGGTGGTAACCAATCTGACATTACTGAATGATGAAATGTTGGAACTTTTCACACAATATTGTTTCGGAATATCGACCTCAATAGATGGAAATGAACTGGTACATAATAATAACCGGCCATATGCTAATGGGGATGGAACATTTAAAAAGGTTATTGATTCGGTTGAACGAGTAAGAAAAGCAGGATTACAGATTGGAGCCATAGAAACAACCACGAGGTTCTCACTCGATTTTCCGAAAGAAATTGTCCATACGTATATAGATATGGGATTTGAAAGTATTTTTATAAGACCGTTAACTCCATTAGGAAAAGCGGCAAAGAGCTGGGGAAAAATAGGATATACTTCTGAAGAATTTATAGAATTTTATCAGAAAGCATTAGATGAACTGATTGAGATAAACAAAAAGGGAAGGTTTATCAAGGAAGATCATGCAGCGATTCTATTGAGAAGAATAAGAGGCGATTTCATGAATTATATGGAATTGCGTTCGCCGTGTGGGGCAGGTGTTGGGCAGTTAGCATATTATGCAGACGGCAATATTTTTACATGTGATGAGGGCAGAATGTTGCATGAGATGGGACAAAGTACATTTCAGTTGGGAAATGTGTATAGCAGTAACTACACAGATCTGATAAATAACAACGTGTGTAAGACTGTATGTGCATCAAGTGTGCTGGAAACAATTCCAACATGTTGTGATTGTGTATACCAGCCATATTGTGGAACCTGTCCAGTTGTGAACTATGCACTCGATGGAGATGTTATAGAAAAACAGCCGCGAGGATATAAATGCAGGATTTATTCTGGAATATTAGATTATCTATTTTCAAAATTTTATAAAAATGATATGGAAACAATGAGGATATTAAATTCATGGAGTGATTAAGATGGCAGAGTTAGAACAAGATAAAATATCCGAAGAGGATGTGAAAAAGTTAGAAAATAACAATGTAGTAGACCCTATAATATCTCCAGAAGAAGAGTATAATAAGGCCCTTAAACGAAGAAAAAGGATATCTGTGTGGGGACTGGTTCTTCTGATTGCGACGGAGATAACAATTACTGGAGGACTGGGAGAGAGAATAAATGCTGATCATTTACAAAATAGGGTTGTAAGAGAACATGAGATGCGGTCATCCGGGCAAATTCAGCTTACAAAAGGTTTGTATGAGGGAGAAACAGATTTTGGCTATTTTTCCGGAAAGGGTCAATTTTCATTTAACACTGGGGCTGAGTATACAGGAAATTGGAAGCAGAACCAGCTAGATGGAAAAGGCACGTTGCGTGTTCCAAATGAAGGTACATATGAAGGAAAATTTACATCATCAAAAAAGAGTGGAAAGGGAATTTTTACATGGGATGATGGAGCTGTTTATGAAGGTGAATGGAAAAATGACAAGATGTGTGGTCAGGGTGTATATACAACGCCAGAGGGAATAAATTTTTCCGGAACCTTTAAAGATAATTCTTTTGATGATGGAAAATGTACTTTTGAAAATGATACAGGAAGTTATAGCTTAACTTATAAATCCGGTGTCATTGAAAAGGCATCTATAGAATATTCGGATGGTTCCAAATATGTAGGAGAATGTGATGCAAAAGAGTTAAATGGTACAGGAAAATTAACTTTTGTGAGTGGAGACATTTATGAAGGAAATTTTCAGAATGGCTGTAGAAACGGACAAGGAGTATATACATGGGCATCAGGCGATAAATATGATGGAGAATGGGAAACTGATCAGATGGAAGGATCAGGGACATATACATATTCGAATGGAGGCTACGCGAGTGGTACTTTTGATAAAAATACTTTCGTGAACGGCAGCTACCATATAGAAAACGATTTTGGTAATTATACATTTACAATTACCGATGGAGAGCCAACGGATGTCGAGATGTCACTGGCAAATGGAACTACTTATAGCGGAGCTATGAGTGATGGAAAATTATCAGGGCAGGCACAGATAAAATACAGTAATGAAGATCAATATAATGGAAATGTTTCTAATGGTCAAAAATCAGGTCAGGGAACTTATACATGGACAAGTGGTGCTTCTTACGAGGGAAACTGGTCTGAAGATAAAATGAATGGAGATGGAACTTATTTTTATCCTTCCGATGAAAAGGGATATAAGCTTACAGGTTCTTTTAAAAACGGCAAACCAAATGGAGAATGCCAGTATTATACAGATTCGTCAACCCATTATCAGACGGATTGGGCGAATGGAAAGTGTGTGAAAATATATGAATAATATGGATGAATTATTTCCGCAATTGCAAAAAAGTATAGAAGATTTAATAGAAGATGAAGAGGGAAATATTCCCGGTCATAAGTTACTTATGCTGGGTACAATGATTGTTGTATTGGGAAGCTTAATGCAAGTGAATGTTTTTGCAGGACATAGATCGCATAGCTCTCACAGATCACATAGTTCGCATAGTTCTGGATCAAGCGGGCATGGAAATCATGGAAGTCATGAGAGTCATTCAAGCCATGTGTCACATTCGGATCATAGCTCACATTCGAATACGCATTCCAGTCATGCGAGTCATACGTCACACTCAAATACATCATCACATTCTAATTCATCATATAGTTCAGAGGGTGATGTTACATATAGTGCACCAGCAGCATCATCTGTGCCTACAATAAAGACACCTGCTGTTACTGCGACAGCAGATACATTTAAGCTGCCGGATGTAAACCAGAATATAGAACTTCCGAATGGAACACCGGCATCAAGTATTATGCCGTCATTGGCAGTGCCGGCATCGAGTACAGCAACACGAATTGATACTGGAAAAATTCATCAGCCGTCTACAACAGATGAGATCGAATAGTGGGGGTAGGAGTACTTTAGATGGAGATATTGAATAAAATTTTTTCTGGTGGGAAACCGAAGGACAATATAATTAACTGTGAAGATAAATATTTGCAAGAGGCGCAGGAAGCAGTAGAGATTGTTAATAATGGTGTCGAAAATGGTTCTTTCTCTGAAATGATAGAACAGCTTGATAAACTACCAAGCGTCAGTGCTAATAGAGATAAGTATGTTTTTAAAAATCACCGTTCTGTATTAAGTATAGTAGCTATGGTAGTGTGTGCGTTGCTGACGATTTCGTGTTTACGTTATATACCAATTTGTATTGGAACTATAGTTTATTCCGGTAAATATAGGATGTTTGCTGGTATTGGTATCATTATATCGTTATTCATCATTGTAATTAATATTTTTGTTATTGTAAAAGAAGTTTATCAAATACAGTTTAGCAATAGGTATGACATATATGTGAAAGATTTGCGTTTTAAAAATATTGAAATTGTAGACGATTTGGCAGTGTATGCAAAAGTAAAATCTGAAACAGTAATAAAAGACCTGAATAAAGCTATGCGAATGAAATTGATTCCACAGGGACATTTTGGAAGAGATAATTTGATTTTCATTGTTTCTGACGAAGTGTATGGGAAATATAAAGAGAAGCAGGCTGTATATGATAGATATTATAAAAAACAGGTTGAAGAACGACTGAGAATGAAAGAGCGTACAAAAGAAATACAGAGCATTATGGATCAGGGCCAGGGATATATTGATAAAATACATGAGAGCAATAATATAATTAAGGACAAGACTATTTCCCAAAAACTTGATCGTATGGAAAGTGTAGTGTCGACAATTTTTCATGAAGTTGATATCAATCCACAAAACGCAGATAAACTTGGAATGTTTATGAATTATTATTTGCCAACAACAGAGAAATTACTTGAAACATATATAGAGATTGATGAAAAACAGGTGAAGGGAACAAGTCTGGAAAAAACAAAAAAAGACATAGATGATGCTATTGATAAAATTATAGATTCATTTGAAGGACTGTTGGATAAATTTTATCAGCAAAAAGAACTTGATATAGCAACAGACATTTCAGCGATGGAGATCCTTATGAAACAAGATGGGCTTATAGAATAAGTTAACAACAGATGAGGTGATACGTTTGGAGAGGGAAGATAATGATATAAAAATCTTTTCGCAGAACAAGCTGATTGTGGGAAATGCAGACAATATATTGACATTTGGCTGTGAAGACCAACAGCGGTTGAGAGAATATTCAGCAAGAATTTCCTATCAACTGATTGATAATAGTGGGGAATTGGAATATCTAATTCAAGATATTCTTAATGAACTTAATGATTTTCAAAATCTGGTCGAGAAAAAACAAATTTTTCCTCTGAAAAATAATGAAAAGAAGAGAGAGAATTTAATGAAAAAATACAATTCAGTTCTTGTTTATATGGATAAAATGGAACTGGCTCTGAAATTGCAAGAAGTACAGCTGATTAAAGACTCAAAAATGTTTGAAGAACTGGACAGACAAATGGAGTGTACAATGGCTGGATTGCAGAAAAATATATCTTATGGGAAAGATGTGATGAGACAGAAACCAGGTAATCTGGTTTCTGAAGATATTATCAATTGGTATGAAAGACTTTCAAAGAAAATTGAGGATTTGGAGATGTCTTACACAGTAGCGATACAAACCGGAACTCAGATAAGGTTAATGCTGAGAAATAACACACAACTAATAGATAAAATTGTGAAAACAATATCTGAAACAATTCCAATATGGCGAAATCAAATTACTATTCTTTTAGGAATAGAAAAACTGAATCGAAATCTGGAAGTTCAGAATAAAGTAGTGGAAATTACTCAGAAGTATATAACAAAAGAGAAAACAATTCTTAGGAAAAGTCATAAAAGGCAAAGAGAATTCAGCACTGAAAAATTACTGTGGACAAATGAGACTTTAAAAAAGGCATTAGATGACCTTGAACTGGTGGAAAAGTGTGATGGGAATATCAGAACAGAACTATGCAGCCTTTTAAGATAACAAAACGATGGGGGTATTATGGAAGAAGAAAAGATACATTTGACATTGAATTCAGGACAAAAATTTACGGAGACATTTCTAGATAGTACGCCTACACTGCAGAGTACAGTTGAAAAAGCAGAATCAAATTATTCTGCCGGAACTATTGATGAAAGTATGCTTTCTGAAGAAGAAAAGAAAATGGTAGAGCAGTTCGCAAGTGAAATTGATATTGAAAACGTGGATCAGATTGTAAATTACGGACTAAAAGCACAAACTAACATATCTGAATTCTCGGCTACGATATTAAAAAAAGTAAAAACATATGATTTGGGAGAAGTAGGGATTTCATTAAAAGAACTGACTGTGGCATTAGATGCGACAACAGAACCAGAGAAAAAGGGAATTTTAGGAATTTTTCAAAAGGCAAAAAGAGGAATTGGATCTATAAGAGCCAATTATGCCAAGGCAGAAAGTAATGTTGACAGGATAGAAAAGGACCTGATTAAACATAGAGATGTATTGGGGCAAGATATTTCTATGTATCAGCAAATGTATGAGCTGAATATGCAATATTATAAAGAATTAACTATGTATATAATAGCTGGTAAGAAGGCACTTGATCAGGCAAAACACACAAAACTTAAACAATTAAAAGAGAATGCTGAAAACTCGGATAAACAGGAGGATGTACAGGTATATCGTGATTATGAGGATCTTTGTCATAGATTCGAAAAGAAATTATCAGACTTGGAGTTAACAAGAGTTATTTCAATCCAATCAGCACCTCAGGTACGTATGCTTCAAAATAACGATAGAGAATTACTTGATAAACTGCAGTCATCATTAGCAAATACGATACCTCTTTGGAGAAATCAATTAGTACTTTCACTGGGAATAGAGCATACAAGCAGAGCTTTAGCTGCACAGGGAGCATTGTCTGAAAAAACAAATGAACTGTTAAGAAAGAATTCTGAGACATTGAAAATGGCAACGGTTGAAACGGCAAAGCAATCAGAAAAAGCGATTGTGGATATAGAGACATTAAAACAGTGTAACAGAGATTTGATTGTCTCGATAAACGAGGTTGTAAAGATTCATGAGCAGGGAACGGTTCAGAGAGCGAAAACACAAGAAGAATTGGTTAAAATAGAAGAGGAATTGAAACAGGCAATGCTTAAAGCCGGAAAGAACAGAAGATAGAATGAATATATTCTATTTGGAGAAAGTGAGAAATCATGCATAGAAAACTTAAAATTACATTTAATGCACCTGTAACATTAGGTTTTGTATTAATCTGCTTTATTGCTACCTTATTGGGAAGTATTTCTGGCGGAAAAATCACACAGAAAGTTTTTATGACATATCATTCTTCATTAACAAATCCGATGACATATTTTCGATTTATTACGCATATATTTGGGCATTCAGGATGGGAGCACTTTATCGGAAATGCATCTTATTTGTTGTTGCTTGGGCCGATGCTAGAGGAAAAATATGGTTCTAAAGAATGGGTTGAAGTGATTGGAATGACTGCCGTTGTTACCGGATTAATGAATTATATATTCTTTTGGAATACCGGACTGTGTGGTGCTAGTGGGGTGGTATTTGCTTTTATTATACTGGCATCATTTACAAGTTTTAGAGAGGGCGAGATTCCATTAACTTTTATTTTAGCTGCTGTTTTGTTTATAGGGCAGCAGATATATGAAGGGATTATGGTAAGGGATAATATTTCAAATACGGCTCATATTACAGGAGGAATAGTTGGGGCTGTAATAGGATATGGATCGAATAGAAAATCCAAATATGATTTGTGACTCATCAAAATTATTTCTACATAAAGGACGTATAGAAGATGGACTAAAAATACCGATAGGAGTGCACTTGTAGATAGAAAAGAAATAACGAAGAATATAGGCAATCTCTGTTGACCACAGAACCGTACAACAGGTAAAATCATAGTAGGATTTCCATAAAGATGATGGAAAAATAATAAAAGAGAAGGTAAGCAAAATGGATAAATTACTGTATGGGGTGGCGTACTATGATGAGTATATGCCATGTGACCGTCTGGCCAAGGACGTGGAAATGATGAAAGCGGCAGGGATCAATCTGGTCCGTATCGCGGAGTCAACCTGGAGCACCTGTGAACCGCAGGAAGGTGTATTTGATTTCAGCCATGTGACGCGCGTGCTGGATGCGATGGAAGGGGCGGGAATCTCTGTCATTATCGGAACGCCGACGTACGCAATTCCGACCTGGATGGTAAAATCCCACCCGGATGTACTGGCAACCACAAAGAAGGGACCGGGTATCTACGGGGCGCGTCAGATTATGGATATCACGCACCCGGTATATCGCTATTATGGTGAGCGCGTGATCCGCAAGCTGATGGAGGTGTCTGCACACAGAAAATGTGTGATCGGCTTCCAGCTGGATAATGAGACGAAATATTATGAGACTGCGGGAAAAAATGTGCAGGAGCAGTTTGTAAAATATCTGAGGACGAAATTTAACGACGATCTGGACGCGATGAATCAGGCGTTTGGACTGGATTACTGGAGCAACCGGATCAATGCGTGGGAGGATTTTCCGGATGTGCGCGGAACGATCAATGGAAGTCTCGGTGCGGAATTCCAGAAGTTCCAGAGAACACTGGTGGATGATTATCTGCAATGGCAGGCGGATATTGTGAAGGAGTATGCGAGGGAAGACCAGTTTATCACGCATAACTTTGATTTTGACTGGAGAGGGTATTCCTACGGGGTACAGCCGATGGTGGATCACAAGCATGCGGCGAGGGCGCTGACGGTAGCAGGTGTGGATATTTATCATCCGACACAGGACGAGCTGACCGGTGCGGAGATATCCTATGGCGGGGACAGTACCCGTTCGCTGAAAGAAGATAATTATTTTGTCCTGGAGACAGAAGCGCAGGGATTCCCGGGATGGGTTCCGTATGACGGACAGCTTCGTCTGCAGGCATTCAGCCATCTGGCTTCCGGAGCAAATATGGTGGAATACTGGCACTGGCATTCGATTCATAACTCATTTGAAACTTACTGGAAGGGACTGTTGAGTCATGATTTTAAGGAAAATGATACCTACCGTTCTGCGAAAGTGATCGGTAAGGAATTTGCGGAGCTGGGAAGTCATCTGGTGAATCTGAAAAAGCACAATAAGGTTGGTTTCCTGGTGAGCAACGAAGCGCAGACGGCTCTGGACTGGTTCCCGATTGACGGAACCGCAGGCGGTGGCGGTGCATGCAAGTACAACGATGTAGTTCGTTATGTCTATGATCAGTTATATAAACTGAATGTGGAATGTGATTTCCTGTGGCCGGAGACAGAGAGCTTTGATCAGTATGATCTGCTGGTAGTACCGGCTCTGTATGCAGCGCCGGAATCTCTGCTTCAGAAGATCAATGATTATGTGGCAGCGGGCGGTCATCTGTTTACGACATTTAAGACCGGTTTTACGGATGAGAATCTGAAGGTGTTCCACGACAGCCAGCCGCATATTTTGGATCGGTGTCTTGGTATTTCCTACAGTCATTTTACGTTCCCGAAGCAGGTGAAGCTGTCTGGAGAGACGTATCACTGCGAAGATAATGAGTTAAAGAACTTTATGGAACTGGTGAACCCGGAAGGGGCGCAGGTGCTGGCTTCTTATGATCATTATAACTGGAAGCGGTATGCGGCAGTGACGAGAAATGCGTATGGAAAGGGAACGGCTACTTATCTCGGCTGCTGGACCGGTGATGCGATGCTTCGGGAGATCCTTACGGATGTGTTGAAGGATGCAGGATTGTGGGGTATGGAACAGGAAGTGGAGTTCCCGGTGATTATCAAGAAGGGGACAAATGATCTTGGAAAAGAAGTTGTATATTATCTGAACTATTCGCCGGAAGTACGGAATGTGATTTATCATGGCACTGATGGAGAGGAATTGTTTGGAAAGGCTGCAGTTACTGATGGACAGGTTTTGGAAATCGGGGGCTGGGATCTGAAGATTGTGGAACGGTAAATAAAAGGGGAGCTGTCCTTCATGGATGAAAACTATGGAGGACGGCTTTTTTTTCATTGTCTATCCCCCGGATGAGGATATAAAAAAGAAAAAAGTGCGAAAATATCGGTTGAAGAAAGGATAAAAATATAACCCCACAGGGGGCTTGCGAGGAGAGAAAAGACAGGTTATGATAGGCACACAACAGAAATAGGTTGTAAGTTCGCTCAGACCGTACTGCTTCCTCCGCATCTATAAGCAGTATGGAAGGGAAAGCAAATAATGTCAGAAGTGAGGAAAGAAATCCGGGAAAGATTCCTTTCCTTTCTTTTTACAGAAATCAGAAAGGGGAAACATATGAAGAAGAAAATGGTTGCGGTATTGCTTGCAGTAGGTCTGGTGATATCTCTGGCGGCCTGTGGGGGTGCATCAGAAACAGGGAACACTGCGGAAACGAAGACGGAGAATGAGGAAACAGCAGGTGATGAACCGGAAGAAGAAGCAGAAAATACAGAAGAATCTACGCTGGTCTACGGATCCGGAGATTATACACGGATCAATCCGGCGATGGACGAACACTGTGAGATTAATGTACTGTTGTTTAATGGTCTGACCGCTCATGATGCGGATGATCAGGTGGTGCCTGGGCTTGCAGAAAGCTGGGATTATGATGAAGATACTTATACCTATACATTCCACATCAGAGATGGAATTAAATGGCATGATGGGGAACCATTTACGGCAGACGATGTAAAATTTACAATAGAAGCGATCATGGATCCGGACAACGGATCGGAGAATGCACCAAATTATGAAGATGTGCAGGAAATTACAGTCACGGATGACCGGACGATCGCCTTTAAACTGGCAGAACCAAATGTGGCATTTCTGGAATATATGACAATGGCGATTTTGCCAAAACATCTTCTGGATGGAGAAGATATGCAGGAATCGGATTTCTTCCGTCATCCGATAGGAACAGGTCCATATAAACTGGAAAGCTGGGATGCAGGACAGTCAATTGTCATGGTGAAAAACGAAGATTATTATCTTGGCAGTCCGAAAATTGATAAAGTGATCTTTAAGATTGTAGAGGATGACAATACACAGGCAGTACAGTTACAGTCCGGTGAGATTGATATGGCGCTGTTAGATCCGAAAAATGCACAGAGTTTTAAGGATGCAGAAGATTATACCTGCTATGATATGACGACTTCGGATTATCGTGGTATTATGTTTAATTTCGGCAACGATTACTGGACGGAAAATAAAGATATTATTCCAGCAGTATGTTATGGTATTGACCGGCAGGCAATTATTGATGCAGTGCTTCTGGGACAGGGAATGCCGGCTTATGGTCCATTGCAGAGAAATATCTACAATGATGAGAATGTGGAACATTATGATTATAATCCGGAAAAGGCAAAAGAGATTCTTGAGAATGCAGGATGTACCATGGGTGATGATGGCTTCTATGAAAGAAACGGGGAAGAGATCGGTTTTGTGATCAGTGTTATGTCAGGCGAACAGGATCGAATCGATATCGCCCAGGCAGCGGCACAGCAGTTGCAGGAAATTGGCATCAACTGTACAGTAGATATCCCGGCGCAGATGGACTGGGGTGGACAGATGGCATGTCTGATCGGATGGGGAAGCCCGTTTGATGCAGATGACCATACCTATAAGGTTTTTGGTACAGATAAGGGGGCTAATTATTCCGGTTATTCCAATGAAAAAGTGGATGAATATCTGACTCTGGCGAGACAGTATGAAGATCAGGAAACCCGTGCGAAATATTATGATTTGTTCCAGGAAGAACTGGCAAAGGATCCGGCATATGCATTTATCTGTTATATTGATGCCAATTATGTGGCGGATTCGGATATCAAAGGAATTTCGGAGCAGACCGTACTTGGACATCATGGAGTTGGTATTTTCTGGAATATTCAGGACTGGGAAATTACGGAATAAAAAGGAAAGATGAGAGTTGCAAAGAGACTGGAAACAGTCTCTTTATGCAGTTCTGAGAGGTTAGCAATGAGTGAGTTACTGAAGACAGAACATCTGTCGGTAAGCTTTTTTACAGATGCCGGTGAAGTGGAGGCGGTTCGGGATGTAAGTTTTACTGTGCGAAAAGGGGAAGTTCTGGCAATTGTGGGAGAATCCGGATGCGGGAAAAGTGCATTATGCAAGAGCATTATGAAATTACTCCCGAAGACGGCAAAAATCAAGTCCGGGAAAATACTGGTGAACGGAGTGGATATTACAGATTATACGGAAAAAAATATGTCGAGGCTGCGGGGAGAACTGTTCTCTATGGTTTTTCAGGATCCGATGACATCTTTGAATCCGACGATCACAGTCGGAAAACAGATCGGGGAGGCGGTGAGGATCCATAATAAAAAAATGTCGAGAGGACAGATCAGAAAAAGAGTTATAGAACTGATGCAGTTGGTGGAAATAGACAGACCGGAAGAAAGGATCCGTCAGTATCCTCATGAATTTTCCGGGGGTATGCGTCAGAGAGCAGTTATGGCAATTGCACTTGCCGGTAATCCGAAGATTCTGTTTGCCGACGAGCCTACGACTGCGCTGGATGTGACGATTCAGGCACAGATTCTGGATGTGTTCCGGCGGATCCAGAAAAAACTGGAGATGGCAACTGTGTTTATCAGCCATGATCTAGGGGTTGTAGCCGGAGTGGCAGACCGTGTGGCGGTTATGTATGCGGGAAAAATTGTGGAAATCGGAACGGCGGAGGAGATTTTTTATGATCCAAGGCATCCATATACCTGGGGACTGTTACAGTCACTTCCTGTTCTGTCAGAAGGAAAAGAATGGCTCCCGACACTGCCGGGCATGCCGCCTACCCTGATTCATCCGCCAAAGGGTGATGCATTTGCGGAGAGAAACGTATATGCAATGAGAATAGACTATGAAAAAGAGCCTCCTATGTTTCGGATTACAGATACCCATTATGCGGCTACCTGGCTGCTGGATGAGCGGGCACCGAAGGTGAAGGTTCCGATGGGAGGGCGAAGAGATGGGAAATGATATTTTAATGGATGTGCAACATCTTTCACACATATTTCGGCTGAATCGGAAGGTGAAAGTGCATGCAGTGGATGATGTTTCTTTTCAAATAAAAAAAGGAGAAATTTACGGCCTGGTAGGAGAATCCGGATCCGGGAAATCGACAGTGGCGCGCTGTGTCATGAATATATACAAACCTTCCGCAGGAGAAATCTATTATAAAGGAATTCCGGTCTGCAAAAACAGAGAATTTAAAAAGAATCGGAAGATGTTACAGATGACGCGGCAGATGATTTTCCAGGACTCGGCTTCCAGCCTGAATCCGGGAATGAAAGTCAGAGATATCGTGGCGGAACCGCTGCGTATTCAGTCCCGAAAGATCTGTACAGATAAAAAGGAAATAGAAAAACAGCTGGAGATGGTAGGACTTGACGGAAGCTATCTGGAAAAACATCCATATGAACTGTCCGGCGGGCAACGACAGCGGGTAGCGATTGCGCGCGCGTTGTTTGCAAAGCCGGATCTGATCGTAGCAGATGAGCCGATTGCATCACTGGATGTCTCTATCCAGGCACAGATGATCAATCTGTTCCGGAAATTGCAGAAAGAGCAGGGATTTTCGTTTCTCTTTATTGCACATGATCTTTCGATGGTGAAGTTTTTGTGCAATCGAACCGGGGTTATGTATCATGGAAAACTTGTGGAGGAAGGAACCACGGAGGATGTGTTTTCACATCCGGACCATGAGTATACAAAAGCATTGCTGGCAGCAATTCCCGTACCGGATCCGAGGAAAGAACGAAACAGAAGGGTGATGAAGTGCTATGAGGGGTGAGCGGATATTATATTATGGGAAAAAGGTGCTTATTTTCATAATCAGCGTATGGGTACTGTCTCTTGTAACATTTTATGTATCCAGACTTGCACCTGGGGATCCACTGGTTTCTTATTATGGAGAACGCGTGGAAAAGATGAGCCCGGAAGAAAGGGAATGGGCGGAAGAGAAACTTGGTCTGAATGATAAAATATCTGTACAGTATGCCAGATGGATCCGACAGGCATTTCATGGGAATTTTGGAATTTCATATAAATATAAAATGGATGTTCTGGAGGTACTCAAAAGCAGAATCGGCAATACACTGGTCCTCGGTGGCATTGGTTTTTTGATCATATTTTTTGGGTCGTTGCTTCTGGGCATTGTATGTGCATGGAAAGAAGGCGGATGGACAGACCGTATGATCTGTAAAGTGGGAACCGTAATCAGCTGTGTACCGGAGTTCTGGCTGGCGCTGGTACTGATTCTTGTGTTTTCTGTTTCTCTTCGATGGCTGCCAAGCTCAGGAGCATATGCGGTGGGGCAGGAAAACAATCTTTCCGATCGTATCGTGCATATGATTCTTCCATTAGCGGTTATCGTGACAGAACATCTCTGGTATTATGGCTATATGGTCCGAAACAAAATGCTGGATGAAGTCCGTGCGGATTACGTGCTGCTGGCGAAGGCAAAGGGAATGAAAAAGTCCCGGATCATGCTCACACATTGTCTGAGAAATGTTATGCCGTCGTATCTGAGTATTATGGCAATTTCCGTAGCACATATTATGGGTGGAACGTATGTGGTGGAGACTGTTTTTTCCTATCCGGGAATCGGCACGCTGGCATATGAAAGTGCTCGCTATAAGGACTATAATCTGCTGATGGTGGTCAGTCTGCTGTCCGGGATCATAGTGATTGTCTGTAATATGGCAGCACAGATTCTCAATGAGCGAATCGATCCGCGCATCCGCATCAGCAGACATCCGGATATACAGGAGGTGAGGGAACATGAATGATCCGTTTGAAATTGTCGGTGTAAGACCGGAACTTCTGGAACGTCAGGCACCGGAAAAAGAAAACAGATGGTATCAGGGAGTTCCCTGGCTGTCTGTCATTGTTCTTCTGATAATCGCTGGTGGATGTCTGTTCTGTAAATGGATCATGCCAAAAGATCCGTCCTATATGGATCTGAAAAATTATACCGTTGCTCCATGCAGGGAATTTCTGTTTGGGACAGATACCATGGGGAGAGATATTTTCTCCATGATATGGTACGGTGGACGACAGTCGTTGTTTATAGGATTTGTGGCAACAATGATATCAACCGGTATTGCGATTATCTTTGGAACTGTCAGTGGTCTGGCACCGGAATGGCTGGATATGTTACTTATGAGAATGACAGAGATTTTGCTGAGTATTCCCAATCTGCTTTTGGTTATTTTTCTGCAGGCGATTCTGGGGAAGGCAAATGTGCTGAGTCTGTCGCTGGTTATAGGAATTACAAGCTGGACCAGTATAGCGAAAGTAGTAAGAACAGAAGTACGTCAGCTAAGAAGCAATGAATATGTAGTTGCAGCCAGATGCATGGGTGGCGGTTTTTTCTATATTCTCCGGAAACATCTTGCTCCCAACTTTTTATCTTCTATTATGTTCATGGTAGTTATGAATATTCGAAGTGCAATTGTGGAAGAATCTACGTTGAGTTTTATGGGGATTGGGTTGCCACTGGAGATTATTTCATGGGGAAGCATGCTGTCACTGTCGGAAAAAGCATTGCTCACCGATGGCTGGTGGATCATTCTGATTCCCGGGGCGTTTCTTGTTGTAACCTTATTGGCCATTACCGGGATAGGAGATTATCTGAGAAAAGAGTTGAATAAGAAAGAGAGTTATCTGTAGAGCGGAAGAAAATGCGAATATGACGGATTCTTTTCTGACATTTTTTCTCATTCAGTTGTTTTTGATTGCATCTTTTTTTGAAACAAAGTAAAATACTAATGGAAAAAATGAAATAACGTAACTGTTCAGTACCTTCACAGTTACGAGCCAAAATGCATTTAAACGATAAAATCACGCTTTGCGAGTTTTTATCGTTATCGCGGCACTCCTCAAGGTTCCGTGCAAGCACGGACTTTGACTCGTTGCTCGCGTAAATCACCTTCGGTGATGGCATTTTGGCTTGTATGTCTCGGGATTTTGACATATTCATGTCAAAACACCTCGCGGGACAGTGGCTACTGAATAGTTACGAAATAACAATATATGCAGGAGGAGAAACATGGATAACAAAGAATTCGCTTTACAGGAACACGAAAAATGGGCTGGAAAAATTGAAGTGATCAGTCGTGCAAAACTGGAAACACCGGAAGATCTGGCTGTTTGCTATACACCGGGTGTTGCAGAACCCTGCATCAAAATATCAGAGGATGTGAATCTTTCTTATAAATATACCCGTCGTCACAATATGGTAGCGGTTGTCACAGACGGAAGTGCCGTACTGGGACTGGGTGATATTGGACCGGAAGCCGGTATGCCGGTTATGGAAGGAAAATGCTGTCTGTTTAAGGCATTTGGCGATGTGGATGCATTTCCACTGTGTGTGCGAACCAAAGATGTGGACGAGATCGTAAAGACCGTCAGCCTGCTGGCGGGAAGTTTCGGTGGAGTCAATCTGGAAGATATTTCCGCACCGCGTTGTTTTGAGATCGAGCGCAAGTTAAAAGAGTGCTGTGATATTCCGATCTTCCACGATGACCAGCACGGAACCGCAGTGGTAACGATGGCAGCCATGATCAATGCGCTGAAAGTAGTCGGAAAGAAGATTAATGAGATCAAAGTAGTAACTTCCGGAGCAGGTGCAGCCGGTATCGCGATCATCAAACTGCTGATCAGCATGGGTCTGAAA
Organism: Blautia faecicola; assembly: GCF_004123145.1. Lineage (NCBI taxonomy): Bacteria > Bacillati > Bacillota > Clostridia > Lachnospirales > Lachnospiraceae > Blautia > Blautia faecicola. The sequence goes on from NZ_SDKC01000001.1 coordinate 162,214, forward strand.
AATGTGATCATGTGTGACCGGAAGGGTGCGATCTACAAAGGCCGTGAAGGACTGAACAAAGAGAAAGAGGAGATGGCTGAGATCTCCAACCAGAACATGGAAAAAGGAAGCCTGGCAGATGTGATCAAGGGTGCTGACGTATTTATCGGTGTATCTGCACCAGGAACCGTGACACAGGAAATGGTTCGCACAATGGCTCCGAATCCGATTCTTTTCCCGATGGCAAACCCGACACCGGAGATCATGCCGGAAGAGGCAAAGGCAGCAGGTGCAGCCGTAATCGGAACCGGAAGAAGTGATTTCCCGAACCAGATCAACAACGTACTGGCATTCCCGGGTATCTTCCGTGGTGCGCTGGATGTGAGAGCGAGCGATATCAACGATGAGATGAAGGTAGCCGCTGCGTATGCGATCGCAAATATTATCACGGATGAGGAGAGAAATGCAGAGTATATCATTCCGAATCCATTTGACAAACGGGTAGCAAAGGCAGTTGCCGAGGCAGTTGCGAAGGCTGCAAGAGATACGGGAGTTGCAAGAATCTAAGAAATTCAGAAGCTGCTGTGGTGATGGAGTGGCTGTGCGTATAGTTGCTCAGGCGGGAAAGTAATAGAAAAACAGAAAATCAGATGCGGGCTACAGAAATACTGTAACGGCATCTGATTTTTTACTGCAATAGATAACAAAAATTGATCTGTGGATCGATTTTGACTATTTATTTCTGGTGCTTCTGACGATAGGTTCGTGGAGAGACACCTACCAGTTTTTTAAATGCCTGTGTAAAATAGTTCTGCGAAGAAAATCCACTGGACTCGGCGATCTGTGTGATGGAGTAATCGGTGTCACACAACAATCGTTTGCTGTGGGCGATCCGCAGTTGCAGCAGGTAGTTGATCGGCGAGACGGAGAAGGCAGCAGAAAACTGATGGGAGAGGTAGTATTTATCCCAGTGGACGATGGCTGCGATCCGCTCGAGTGTTACCGGTTCGTGGAAGTGCTCTTCGATGTAGGCTTTGGCGCGCTGACATTCATACGGAATATCGGTTGGCGGCGCAAAGGAAAATTCCTCCCCGGTGATCCGGTGGAGCTGCAACAGCAGGATGGACAGGTAATGCTGGCAGACTTCCTCATAGGAAGTCTGTTTTTTTTGCAGTTCTTCCAGGATCGCGTGCAGGAGTGAGAGGATCATCTCCCGGTGGGAGGAGAGCTGGAAGATCTGGAAGGGGGAGAAGGTTTCTCCTTCGTGGAAGCAAAACTGGAGGTTATCGATTCCAAGCACAATATAGTGCATTTTTTTTTCTGGTGAGGAGCGTTCGGTATGGTGGACTTTGGGGTTGACGATGACGAGGGTGTTTTTTCGCAGGGGGATCCGGGTTTCGTCGGTGCACAGCCATCCTTCGCCGTCGGTCACGTAGAAGAGTTCGGTGCAGTCGTGGGAGTGGAGGACGCTGTTCCAGTCGGAGCCGAAGGAGGAGGAGGTTACGTAGCGGAGGTGCTGGTGGGTTTGGTGTTCGGGGGACAGGTCGGTTAGGGAGTATGAAAGTGTGGACATATGGGGATACCTCCTTGTTTTTGGTAAAAGGTTGATAGACGGACGAAATTGCGGTCATGCTTCTGGAGCCACACAACCGCTGGTAACGCAAATCTGAACTAGTCACTAACTCCGACTATGTTTGCGAGGGTCGGCTGACCCTCGTAAAAGTCTGCGTTGCATTGCACCCGAAGGAAGCTGCCAGTGGCAGGTTCCGTAGGTAAGTGCCGGATTTCATCTGTGCTAAGGGCACCAGCAAAAGGCTGTGTGGCTCCAGAAGCATGACCGCAATTTCTGACGGTGGCAAACCCGGAACAGTATGATGCTGCGAGAAGTTTGCGCAGGAATATATCGTAGGATGCCACTAGAAAAAACGTAGATGAAATATTTTACTGGTTTATATACGTCAGTATAGCAAAGAATCGCTTATACCGCAAGATATCTAATGTTTGGAACAAAAGTAGCATAGAAAGAATGGTGGGGATTGGATATAATGAATTTAGTGCAGCGGACGGGAAACAGTTGCCTGTCTGATGCAGACTGGAATAGGACTGCCGGCAGTGAGAGACAGATAGGGGAAAAGGTCATTGTCGGCAGTTATTTCTGGTGATTTATGATTTGGGATTGGATATAAGCGCAATTGGTAAGGTTCCGAGAGTGATAATAAAGAAAGGGAGAGGTGTGTGTTATGGGTAAAGAGTGTACAACGGGCAGAGTAACGATTCCGACTGATGTGGATGTCGTACCGGAGACACTGGAGCTGGTGAAACGGTGGGGGGCAGATGCGATTCGTGACTGCGATGGTACCGATTATCCGGAAGAATTGAAGAAGGTGGATGCGAAGGTATACGCAACATATTATACAACCAGAAAAGATAATGCATGGGCGAAGGCGAATCCGGATGAGATTCAGCAGATGTATATTATGACATCGTTCCATACAGCGACAAAGGGTGAGCTGTCGATTCATCTGATGGATCATCTGTATCCGGATATGTTAAAGGTAAATTCGCATGATGATATCCAGAGATGGTGGGAAGTCATTGACCGTACGACGGGAAAAGTGGTCCCGGTGACGGAGTGGAGTTACAGTGAGGAGACCGGGGATGTGACGATCAAACCGGCGAAGGCTTTTCATGATTATACGGTAAGTTTTCTGGCTTATATTATGTGGGATCCGGTGCATATGTATAATGCGGTGACCAACGACTGGCAGGGCGTGGAAAAACAGATCACGTTTGATGTCCGTCAGCCGAAGACAAAAGAATACTCCAAGAAACGTCTGAGAAAATTCCTGGAGAGCCATCCGTATGTGGATGTGGTTCGTTTCACGACATTTTTCCATCAGTTCACACTGATCTTTGACGAGCTGGCAAGAGAGAAATATGTAGACTGGTATGGTTATTCTGCATCGGTAAGTCCGTATATTCTGGAACAGTTTGAACAGGAAGTTGGTTATAAGTTCCGCCCGGAATTTATCATCGATCAGGGTTACATGAACAACATGTACCGGATTCCGTCCAAGGAATTCATGGATTTTACCGCGTTCCAGAGAAGAGAAGTCACGAAACTGGCGAAAGAGTTTGTAGATATCGTGCATGAATACGGAAAAGAAGCAATGATGTTCCTCGGCGATCACTGGATCGGTATGGAGCCGTTTATGGATGAGTTCAAGTCCGTAGGACTGGACGCCGTGGTAGGTTCTGTGGGAAATGGAGCAACGCTTCGTCTGATCAGTGATATTCCTGGTGTCAAATATACCGAGGGACGTTTCCTTCCGTATTTCTTCCCGGATACCTTCCATGAGGGTGGAGATCCGGTAAAAGAAGCGAAGGTAAACTGGGTAACAGCCCGTCGTGCGATCTTAAGAAAACCGATCGACCGTATCGGTTACGGCGGATACCTGAAACTGGCGGTACAGTTCCCGGAATTTATCGATTATGTGGAAAGTGTCTGCAAGGAATTCCGTACCCTGTATGAAAATATCAAAGGAACCACACCGTACTGTGTAAAAACCGTAGCCGTATTAAACTGCTGGGGTAAGATGCGTGCGTGGGGTAATCATATGGTACATCATGCGATTTACCATAAACAGAACTATTCTTATGCGGGCATCATGGAAGCGTTGAGCGGTGCACCGTTTGATGTACGGTTTATCACTTTTGATGATATCCGCAAGAACCCGGATATGCTCAAAGATATCGATGTCATTCTGAACGTGGGAGACGGCGATACGGCCTATACCGGCGGAGATAACTGGACAGATGAGACGATTGTTTCTGCAATCAATGAATTTGTATACAATGGCGGCGGATTTATCGGAATCGGTGAGCCGACCGGTCATCAGTGGGAAGGCAAATACATTCAGTTAAGAAGTGTTCTTGGAGTGGAACGCGAAAATGGATTTGACCTGAACAAAGACAAATACAACTGGGAAGAGCATACCCACTTTATCACTGAGGACTGCAAGGGAGATGTGGACTTCGGAGAAGGAAAGAAAAACATGTATGCTCTGCCGGATACTACGATCATCCGCCAGATTGATAAAGAAGTGCAGATGGCAGTCAACTCTTTTGGAGAAGGAAGAGGCGTCTATATCAGCGGTCTGCCATACAGCTTTGAAAACAGCCGTGTGCTGTACCGTGCGATCCTGTGGGCTGCACACGATGAAGAAAACCTGCATCGCTGGTTCAGCAGCAACTACAACGTAGAAGTACATGCCTATGTAAAGAATGGTAAATACTGTATCGTAAACAATACCTATGAACCGCAGGATACCACTGTTTACAAGGGTGACGGAACAAGCTTTGATCTGCATATGGAAGCAAATGAGATTATCTGGAAGGAAATCTAAGAGTAAACAGAAACTAAAATGTAAAATATTGACTTTCCGACAGAATACAGGTAAAATAAAGTATGTTTAGCGGCTTGCCGGGAGGCAAGTCGCTATTTTCGTTGCCAAGCATACGACAAAAGGTCCGGTGGACCTTTTTAGTGATGTTGTATACGAAGGGAGCTGACAGTGACAGCTTCTGCGGAGGGGATGGTATGCAAAGGCGATTTTGTGGCAAGAATGATCACGTGATGAGATTGTAAGAAAACCACAATGAAGAAGCGTAAGAAACAGGAAACTGTCAACCAGTCTGAATATCTGCAACAATCATGTGAGTGCAGTTACAGATGTTCAGATCTCTCAGGGAAACCCCGGAAAAGTAATGGGAGGAACAAGATGAAGAAAATATGGATTACCGGTGCGGAGGGACATATCGGAACCGCACTGCTCGATCTGCTTGAAGGCGTGGAATACCAGTTGCTGCCGACGGATATCGAGGAAGTGGATATCACAAAGATTGATGAGGTTACACAGTTTGTACATGTCAACCGTCCGGATGTTGTGATCAACTGTGCAGGCCTGACCGATGTACAGGAATGTGAAAACAATGTAGATGAAGCGTATCGTGTCAATGCGATCGGTGTGAGAAATGTGGCACTGGCTGCCAATGAGGTCAATGCGAAAGTGATACAGATTTCTACTGATGATGTCTTTGATAAGGAATCGCGGGTTCCGTATAATGAATTTGACAATGTGCATCCGAGAACGATCTATGGAAAATCAAAAGAAGCGGGAGAAAAGATTTTAACCCAGCTGTTAAATCGGTTTGTGATTATCCGAAGCTCCTGGATCTATGGAATCGGAAGAGATTTTGTGGATGAAGTGCTTCGCAATGTGGGACAGGGAAAGACGATGGAAGTGCCGAACAACCAGTATGCGGCGCCGACCAGCGCGAAAGAACTGGCGAAGGTGATCCGTTATTTTATTGATAATGAAGAATATGGTCTGTATCATGTGGTCTGCCCGGGAAGCTGCAGCAGATATGAATTTGCAAGAACGATTCTTGAGTATTCCGGAAAAGCCGGAGAACTGGATCTGTATCCGGTTGTGATCGAGGATTCTGCGCGCCCGACATACTCCGTTCTGGACAACATGATGCTTCGTCTGACCGGCATCGAAGAGCCGAAAGACTGGAAGGCAGCCCTGAAAGAATATCTGGATGAGACAGGAGGGTTGGAATAATGGCAAAAAATACTGCAGAAAAAACAAAGAAGAAAATTGGTCTGTCTACGCAGATCTTCATCGCACTGCTGATCGGAGCTCTGTTTGGAGTTGTGATCCATTACTGGATTCCTTCCAGTTATATCAAAGATACCGTCATCGTAGAAGGGGTTCTCTATGTGGTTGGACAGGGATTCATCCGTTTGATGCAGATGCTGGTTGTACCTCTGGTATTCTGCTCTCTGATCTGCGGAAGTATGGCCATCGGAGATACCAAGACTCTGGGAAAAGTTGGTGTAAAAACCATCGGATTCTATCTGGTAACCACAGCCCTGGCTGTATGCGTGGCTCTGGGAAGTGCTCTGCTGATCAATCCGGGCCGGGGTCTTGATATGGATGCTGTTCAGAAAGGAACCGTATCTTCCGCTACAGAAGCCACCAGTCTGGTGGATACTCTGTTAAATATCATCCCGAAAAACCCGATACAGTCCATGGCGAACGGCGATATGCTGCCGATCATCGTATTTGCCCTGTTTGTGGGTATCATGCTGGCAAAACTGGGAACCAGAGGTTCGGTTGTAGCAAACTTCTTCAGCCAGTTTAACGATGTGATGATGGAGATGACCATGGCGATCATGAAGGTCGCACCGATCGGTGTGTTCTGCCTGATCGCACGTACGTTTGCAACCGTTGGTTTCTCCGCATTTGCGCCGATGTTAAAATACATGGGTAACGTAACCCTTGCGCTGGCGATCCAGTGTCTGATCGTATATCAGATCCTGCTGTTCGTATTTACAAGACTGAATCCGCTCAAATTTATCAAAAAGTTCCTGCCGGTTATGGGATTTGCATTTTCCACGGCAACATCTAATGCGACGATCCCTATGTCCATCGACACGCTGAGTAAGAAAATGGGTGTATCTAAGCAGATATCTTCTTTTACTATCCCTCTGGGTGCAACCATTAACATGGACGGAACATCCATTATGCAGGGCGTGGCAGTAGTATTTATCGCTCAGGCCTACGGCATTCCCCTTACCATGGGTAACCTGGCAACCGTAGTCGTAACTGCCACTCTAGCATCTATCGGTACAGCCGGTGTGCCAAGCGTTGGTCTGGTGACTCTGGCGATGGTACTGAATTCCGTAGGACTTCCGACCGAAGGTATCGCCCTGATCATGGGTATCGACCGTATCCTGGATATGATCCGTACCGCAGTCAACATCACCGGTGATGCTGTATGTACAACGATCGTATGCCATCAGGAAGGCAGCCTGAACAGAGAAGTATTTAATAAAGACTGAAAATAAAAACAGAAAAAAGAAAGGCGCGAAGCTGTCGGGATCAGAAAAATCTGACGGTTTCGTGCCTTTTTTGGTGAAAATTTATCAAGAATGAAAGGTGTCTGATACCAGAGATTACGGAGCGGTGACCGGGAAGGATAGCGTTACCTCGAAGAACGTATCTGTCTGGAAAACTACAAGCTTTCCACTCATCCGCTCCATATTCCGCGTACTGCTCTTGAGACCGATGCGGTTGCTTTCTACTGCGGAATGTTCCGGTTTCACAGTATTTTTTAAGGCAAGACACAGCGCAGCATCTTTGTTGATTTCCGGCGGAAGCTGCATGGAAAGCGTGACTGTTTCCTGTTTGCTGCCATATTTCAGAATATTGGAAAACAGATTATTCAGGATCCGCTTGCAAAGCTCCGGGTCTGCCTGAATCGTAAGTGCGTCCGGGGTGGTGATGTCGGAAATGTCAGCATCCGGAAAGGATATATCCGTGTGAAACCCGGCCAGTTCCAGAAAATCCATCTGTTCCCGGAAAAGTCCGAGAAGCCGGGAAAGTGAAAAAGGGATCATCCGGATCTGTTCCGGCTCGGACACGTCGTATACCAGCGCATATTCAAACATCCGGTCGGTGAGCCGGCGAATATCATCGGTTTTTTGCAGGCAGCGGGTGACATAGGTATTCTGCATATCGGGGTTGCGGTCTAATTGCAGGATGTCCAGATACCCGTGGAGAACAGTCAGCGGCGTGCGAAGATCGTGAGAGAGGGCGGCAATCAGTTCCCGGTTGGACTGGTGCGCCTCCTGTTCCTGACGGATATTCTGATCGAGGGTGAGACGGAGATGGTCAAGTTCCCGGGAGAGAACACCGATCTCGTCTGCACCGGAAGATACAAGCGGAGTGGAGAGATCACCGGCGGACATGCGAAGAATCTCCTGCTTTAGAAGTACCACCTGCTTCATTTTCCGGTTGATAAAAAACAGCAGGATCAGAAGGAACAGACCGACCGACAGAAACAAAGAGAACAGAAAGTAAGGAAAGATAAATATGGAACTGTGGTAAAAGGTGACAATCACGGTCGCGTAGCCATTTTTGAATTCTGTATTCCTTTCATGCCGTTGTTCGGTCACCCCGTCAGTCAGACTATATCCGACATCGAAGAAGAACCGAAAGCGTTCTTTGCCCATACAGCGGGGATACTGACCGGCCCGGTAGATACCATCTTCCAGGCCATAGACATAAAGACCGGTGTAATCATCCAACCGATCAAATAAGGACTGCAGTTTTTCCACGGCTTCTGTATCCGATTCAGAATCAGGAATATCGTAGTTCAGAGCCTCTGTTCCAAGCATGGTCCAGAAATTTTCATCCGGCTGTGGAACAGGGAGCATTATGGGAAGATTTGTTTCTGTAATCACGTGAAGAACATACCATTTGTTTGCCCACAGAGTATGAAAAAGACCGAGGCAGAGCAGAGCAGAGGCAAAAAGAAGAAGCAGGAGTTTAGTACGTATATGCTGAATCTTAATCACAGTGATACCCCCTTCCCCATGTGGTTTTTATGTAAACCGGATTCGACGGATCCGGTTCGATCTTCTGACGCAGATTCCGGATATGGACGGTAATCGTGTTGCCGGCGCCGTAATAGTAAGGCTCTTCCCAGACGGCTTCATAAAGGCGCTGAGGAGAGAAAATCTGTCTGCGGTTGGAAAGCAGCAGCTTCAGGATCTGATACTCTGTGGAAGTGAGATCCACCGGATGTTGATGCAGCGTCACCTTTTCCGACCGGGGATCCAGGCACAGATCGCCGCAAGTCAACAGATTGGATGCTGACTGTCCGGCAGTCGGGGATTTTCCCTGATAGATCCGGTAACGGCGAATCAGCGCTCTGGTGCGTCCGAGAAGTTCCGTATAGGAAAAGGGTTTTGCAAGGTAATCGTCCCCGCCACTGGAAAAGCCCATAAGTTTATCGCTGTCAGAGGTTCTGGCGCTTAAAAACAGGATCGGTACGTTGGTCAGCTGCCGGATCTTCTGGCAGGTTTCGTACCCGTTTAACCCCGGCATCATGATATCGAGAATGATCAGATCAAAACTGCCTTTTTCCAGAAAATGAAGGGCTGAACTGCCATCGGCAGCCTCTGTCACCCGGATATCTTCCCCTTCCAGTAAAACATGTATGATATCACGAATTTCCGGGTTATCGTCTACGACAAGAACCTGTGTGGTTTGCTGCTCCATATGTTTCCCTCCGTTTTTCATAAAATCTCTGATCGTCCAGACTCTGCATTTGCAATTGCATGGTACCGGATATTGCCCGGTAACTTTCTGCTCCTCATTATACAGGAATTTTACAGATTGTAAAAAAATCTTTAGAAATCTTAGGAATTTTCTTTCGTTAATTTTAAGAAACAGGGGGTACAATGCTGAATCGAAGGAATAAAATGGATAAGTATACGTTCTGAAACGGAAAGAGGAGTGAGAGTATGAACCTGATATCAGTGATTGTTCCCTGTTGGAACGAAGAAGAGACCATACCGATCTATTATGAACATATGTGTCCGGTGATGGATGCGATAGATGCGGACTGTGAACTGATCTTTGTGGATGACGGATCACAGGATGCGACACTTTCGGAGATGAAGAAATTGTCAGAGAAGGATGCGCGCTGCCAGTATCTTTCTTTTTCGAGAAATTTCGGAAAAGAAGCTGCGATTTACGCGGGACTCTGTAAGGCAAAGGGAGATTATGTGGTGGTGATGGATGTGGATCTGCAGGATCCGCCGGAACTGTTGCCGAAGATGTATGAGATGGTCAAAAGCGGAATCTGTGACAGCGTCGCCACCAGACGCTCCGACCGAACCGGGGAGCCGGTGATCCGCTCGTTTTTATCGGAAAACTTCTATAAATTTATTAACAAAATCTCAAAAACGCAGCTGGTATACGGTGCCAGAGATTACCGGATCATGTGCCGGAAGATGGTAGATGCCGTGTTGCAGATGAGTGAGTATAACCGGTTTTCGAAAGGAATCTTCAGCTGGGTAGGGTTCAGGACCGAATGGCTGGAATATGAGAATGTGGAGCGGTCTGCGGGAGAGACCAAGTGGTCCCTGCGCCAGCTTTTTAAATATTCTCTGGAGGGAATTACCGGATTTTCTGTGGCTCCGCTGTCGGTGGCAGCAGTGCTCGGCGTGGTATTCTGCGGGGTATCGTTTTTAATGATATTGTTTCTGGTGATCCGAACGCTGATCTGGGGAGATCCGGTGGCGGGCTGGCCTTCGATGGTCTGCGTGATCCTGTTTATGGGAGGGATCCAACTGCTCTGCATGGGAATCATGGGAGAGTATCTCTCGAAAACCTATCTGGAATCCAAACATCGCCCGATCTATATCGTAAGGAGTTCCAGTTATGAAAAAGAGTAATGCAAAAGAGAGAATTTGCGGACTGGCATGTTACGTTGCACTGGCTGTTCTGACTGTGGCGGCGTGCTGGTTTTTTGCCGGAAGATACGGTGTTTTCGGGGCAAATATGGACTGGATCAGTCAGCACAGCGTGTTCCCGGAGTATTTCCGGCAGCAGTTTTATCAGACGGGACAGTTTTTCCCGGAATACGCGGCGAACATCGGCGGCGGGCAGAATATTTACAATTTTTCCTATTACGGGCTGTATAATCCGATCGTGCTGATCGCCTATCTGCTTCCGTTTGTGAAAATGAGCGATTATCTGATGGCTGCCAGTGTGATCTGTCTGGCGGCTTCCGTCTGCCTGCTGTACGGCTGGCTGAAAAAACGGAGATTTTCCACAGAGATTGCACTGGGCGTGGCAGTCCTGTTTTTACTGGCGGGGCCGATGATCTACCAGTCCTGTCATCAGATTATGTTTGTGCAGTATATGCCATTCTTACTGATGACGTTTCTGGGTGTGGATAGGTACTGGGAAAAAGGAAAACCAGGTCTGTATACCCTGGGTGTGTTTCTGATGATTCTGACCAGTTTTTATTTCAGCATCGCGGGAATGGCAGCGCTATTTTTATACGGCTGGTATGGTTATCCCAAAGGGATCCGAAAGAGAAAACTGTTCGGATTCCTGGTTCCGATGATCGTGGCGGTACTTTCAGCCGGGGTACTGCTGGTTCCTACGGCATATGCGATCCTGCAGCGAAGCGGAAGTTCGAAAAGCCAGAACCTGAAAGAACTGCTGATGCCGAAGCTGCAGCTGGAAAGTTCATTGTACGGCGCTTACAGTGTGGGGCTGACGGTTATTCTGGTGGCGGTTTTGCTTGGTGGAATCGTGTGTGGATCGATCCGGGAGCGGGTGGTATCGGTGGTCTGCGTGGCACTTCTGACGGTTCCCGTATTTGCCTGGGGATTTAACGGGCTGCTGTATGTGCGGTATAAGTCACTGATTCCGTTCCTGCCATTTTTCTGTTATCTTACGGCAGTGTTTTTGAACCGTATGAAAAACGGGGAAATAGGAAGATGGAAAGGAGCATTCATATTTGGCGGTACGGTGGGGGTCAGTCTGCTGGCACTTTATCTGCAGGGGGACGGATCGAGGGCGCAGAATTATCAGCTGATCCTGTTCGAAAGCGCAGCACTGTTTTTCTTCTTCCTGATCTTTCAGAAGTGGAAACGCCCGTTCCTACTTCTTGTCCCGGCACTGGTATGCCTGGTGCTGATCAATCATGCGGTGAACGGAAAGGCAGGCAATCTGGTGCAGAAAGAAGATTATCAGGAGATCACAGACAGTGCCTGGCAGGATGCCGTGCGAGATGCGCTGGACGGAGAGACCGGTCTGTACCGGGCGGAGCAAAGCGGAGTTGCCAAGAAGCGAAAGGATAACGTAAACCGAATCTGGGATATGCGCCAGATGACGACTTCGGTATATTCTTCTGCCTATAATGCAGAGTATCAGAAGTTTCGGGACAATGTTTTTCAGGTGGAACAGCCGTTTCGAAACGGGCTGATGCAGTCCGCCTCGGCCAATCCGCTGTTTCAGAAATTTATGGGAGTCAAATATGTGATCGGACGGAGTGAAGACGGGGAGAACTTCACGACGGAGATGCAGGAGGCGGCTGCGTCGGTGATCTACGGAACGAATCAGGTGATCGCGGAAAAAACGTATCAGGCCATGAAATTCCCGTATAATCAGACCATGCTGATGCAGTATGCGGTAACAGGAAATGAAAAGATCGCCGATACAGGGGTTGAAAAGACGAAGGGTATACAGGAAACAAACGTAACGTTTACGGCGAAGCAGGGAGTGACAAAGGAAGACGATTCCTGGAAGATCAAGACAAAAAAAGAGCAGAAAGCCACACTTTCTCTTGACGAAGATGCATCGGGAAAAGAGAGAATCCTGTATCTGCAATTTGATGTGGAAAATGGCCATCCGAACCGGGATGTGAGCATCGTGATCAACGGGATCAGAAATAAGCTGACGGCAAAAAGTCATCTGTATTATAATGACAACACGACATTTACTTATGTGATGAAACTTTCCACAGATCAGGAAAAGATAAAAATGACGTTCGGTGCGGGAACTTATCGGATCTGTAACCTGAAAAGCTATGTCAGTGATACGGCGGTGCTGGAAGATGATTCCCTGTACCAGTCCACATTCACACCGGACTGGAACGCAACAAAGGGGAATCAGATCAGCGGAAGTATCAAGATGAAGCAGGACGGTTATCTGATCACATCGATCCCGTACGACAGTCACCTGGAGATCAAAGTGGACGGAAGAGAGGTTGTGACGGAGAAAGTCAACACGGCGTTTGTGGGCTGCCGGATGGTAAGCGGAGAACACTGGGTGACGATCACCTATCATGCACCGGGACTTTCCGCGGGAAAATGGATCAGCCTGATGGGGATCCTGCTGTGGGCAGGGATGTGGGTTCTGATGCGTAAATTCAGAAGAAGAGAAAAAAATCTGTAACTACTTTTAATGGGAAGAGTGATATAATGGATAAAAAATCTGGAAGGAAGAGGATCATGAAATTATATCAGTTCCCATCGGGTGATGAAGTACATCGTTATAAAAAATCGCTGGTCATCTGTTTTGCGGGAGAACGGAAAGTACTGGGAACAGGGCCGAACAACGGCGGCTATCGAACAGATCTGAAAGCCGTCTTTAATCACGACTGTAATCCGGGACCGGGTATATCATGTGAGCTTCGGGCAGATACCTATCCGAAACATATGGATCTCATAGCAGCACAGGAACTGGGACTGGATGCGGAACACTGCACCGGACTTATGACGGCTGCGAGTATGGAAAATGTATCGATACAGTCGATGAAATATGAAGATTTTACGGTGACAGCGCTGGTGACAGGCGAAATCCGGAACAATGGAGGACGGGTGGGAGATCCGGCGGTCTGGCATGAGAAAGCGGATATTTCCCATCCTGTCAGACCGGGAACCATCAATATTCTGTTACATATCGATGCCAACCTGTCAGAGGGAGCACTTGCAAGGGCAATGGTAACCTGTACGGAAGCCAAGACAGCTGCTTTGCAGGAACTTCTTGCTCCGAGCCGGTATTCCAGAGGCATCGCGACGGGTTCCGGTACGGACGGAATGATTGTTATCTGCAATGCGGAATCGGATGTGTATCTGACTAATGCCGGCAAACACTGCAAACTGGGAGAGTACATCGGGAAAACGGTAAAAAAGGCGGTCAAAGAAGCATTGTATCTGCAATCAGGACTCAGCCCGGAATATCAGTATGACATTTTTCAACGGATGGATCGGTTTGGAGTGACGGAGGATGCTCTGTGGGAACGGTATGAGCAGAAAACATCTGGATTTGCCAGAGCACATTTCAGTGATGCGCTGGATCGGATCCGGAGAGAAGATGAACTGGTGGTTCAGACTTCTCTGTATGCACATCTGCTGGATCAGACAGAGTGGGGGATGTTAAAACCGGACAAAGCATGGAGCGCAGGAAAGCAGTTGCTCAGGCAGCTTGGATGGGAAGAAAAAAAGCAGCCACAGATGTCGGAACCAAAAAGTACGGATGTGAAAGACACGTGGATCATGTGGATGACAGAATATTATATGCAGATGGTTTTAAACAGGATCACACTTTCTTCTGGAAAAAATTAGATATTTCGATTATAATATCGGATAAATAGAAGGTTTTCTTTTCGGGAGGAGAAAAGGAAAACTATTGAGGTATATAGAAAAGAAGAGGATATTATATGGAAGATAACGTACTAATCCGTAGGGTTGCGGTGGAATCTGTCAGTGAAAAATATCAGGTGGATTCCGGATACGATGTAATAGGCAAAGAATGTCTGAAGAATAATATCAAGGTGAAACAGATTACGATGCCTGAGATTAGAAGAATTGGTCAGCAGGCATTTTTCAGCTGTACAACATTGAAAAATGCAGAATTTCCCAAGGTAGTAACTGTGGGAAAGGAGGCTTTTGCAAACTGCAGTAATCTGCGAAGGATCTCTTTTCCGAAATCGTTGCGAAGTCTGGAAAAAGGGGCGTTTTATAAGTGCAAACGTGCCAATTCCGTAAGTTTTTCGGAGGACAGTGCGTGCAGAGAGATTCCGGACAGGACGTTTGCAGAATGCAGGCAGATGAAGATCCTGGTGCTGCCGGATGCGCTGGAAGAGATCGGTGCAGAGGCGTTTTACAAGTGCGAAGAGCTGACACGGGTGAGACTGCCGGATACCCTGCGAAAGATCGGAAAACGGGGATTTTATCAGTGCGGACTGGAAGAACTTCACCTTCCGGAACATCTGGAATATATCGGTGAGAGCGCATTTTTAAAATGTAAGAAACTGGAATATGTCCGTGTACCGGAAAGTGTCAGAATGATTGGAAAGTGGGCGTTCCACGGCTGCGGACGTCTGAAAAAACTGGAGATTCATCACGACCCGGAAGAAGTGGGCGAGTGGATCACCAATAAAAACTGTACGATTGTCTGTCCGAAGGGAAGTAAGATGGAAGCCTATGCGAAATCGTACGAGGTAAATGTAGAATATCTGTAAAACAGATGTTTTCGGCAATTCAAAGGAAAGAGATTGACAAATTTTTGTCTATGCTATATGATTTAGCTATAAAAGAATATGGGATTATGGCATAATTGGAAATGGTTTGTCCATTTCAGGAAGTCCGGTCAGATTCCGGTACGGCTTATCCCCGCTGTAATGAGGACGAAAGCTGTCATACCACTGGGAAACCGGGAAGGGACAGCAAGTAGGAGAGAACTCAGAGTCAGAATACAGACAGTTATGCACCATAGTAACGGAGTCCGGAGGCATAAACGGAGGTTTTATTTTTTTGTCTCGATTTGAGGATTTCAGATAACAACAGAATATAGATACAGTCGCATCTTTGCGTGGAAAGAGGAAACCGGTCAGATCCCGGTGCCATACAGGACATAGAACCTGATTTGATCGGACAGCCCGATATACTCGCTGGTACAGGGTATAGTCTCTGGAGGGATACTATACCCTGAAGCGGGAGAAGCGATTGTGAATATGAAAAAAGTTTCTCTTAGGAGAAACTTTTTTTTGATTTACAGGAAAGTAATTTCCTGTAAATCAAAAAAAACGCTCCGCGGGGATACGCACTGAGGCGTATAAGGTAGATGTCGCAAGCGACCGCCACAGGCGCGAGAATGTGCAAGGCACATTCTTTGTTATCTGAAAATAAGTAACCATCCTTAAACGGATGCGAGGTCCATGTTTTTTAAATATCACAAAAAGGGAGGAGAGAGGAAAAGGAAAAGTAGGAAAAAGATGTTGAAAGTATGCAAAAAGGAGGGCAATAACGCATGAAAAGAAAATGGCTTGCACTTTTACTGAGCTGTACCATGGTTGTCAATACCGGTGTATTACCTGTAGCAGCGACAACTCTGGATAATGAAAGCGCAGTTGTGCAGCAGATGAATGAAGAAACATCTGATACACAGGAAGAGGCTGAAGAGGGAACTCTGAAAGCAGAGAGTAACTTTGAAGAGATCGCAGAGGACGGAGATGTCCTTACGGCAGATCTGGAATCCGACACCTACTGGACGACAGAAGGTGAGAAGGCAAGAACCTTCCAGCTGGGTGAGGAAAACAATGTCAACGATGTATTTGATTATGCTGCAATCGCAGAAAAAACAGATACATCCAAATATCAGATCAGTGAGATTGATGTAACTATTGGTGAAAACACACTGAAACATAAAGTGGATGCGGACAACAAAGAGGATAAGACAACAGCGGAAGAGATCAGCGAATGTTTCAGAGATGATTTTGTCATCGGTGAAGATGCTGACGAAGAGAACTTTATCGGGGAAGGTAAAGTATCACTGGCAGGTACAGCAAATGAAGACGTGACAATCGAAGTTATCTTTGAAAAGGTGGAACAGATCGCAGATTCTGAGCCAGCAAAAGATCCGGCGCAGGATGATGCAGATGTGATCGAAGACGAACAGCCGGCCGAAGATACAACGGAGCAGGCAGAAGAGAGAACACTGTTAAGTTACTTCAGAGTATCCGGTACTTCCGAAGACTTTACATTTGACAAAACAACAGGTGAGGCACCAGCAGTATATGTAGCAACTGACACTACTTATATCAGCGCCCGTGTGTATCCGACATCCGGTGATAAAGACACCAGCATGAACCTTACCTATTCTTATACCGGTACAGACGGAAAAGAATATGAGAAGGAACTTACCTGTCGTGGATATTATGAGCGTTTTGAGGCTCCGTTCCTGGCAAAGAGCGGAAAAGGAAATGTTCTGCATATCAAAGCCAGCAAAGGCGATGTAACAGAAGAATATAATATCACGGTAAAAAGAACTGCCAGCCTGCAGGGGCTGACAGTAGAAGATCAGAACGGCAATCCGATTGCGATTGATCCGAGCTTCAATAAAACAAAAACAGCATATACCGTAAATGTCCTGGACAATAACAAAACCGTAACGGTAAAAGCAGTGGATCCTGTAGAAACAGAATATCCGGACGAATCACAGATTCTGTTCAACGGAAAAGCATCCGAAGATGGAAGCTATAAAGTAGATGTAGCGGATATTCTGGAAGACGGAACCACCCTTGTGATGAAACCGGACAACGGTGCAGAACAGGCAACGGAATATACCCTGACCATTAAAAAAGTAACTGCCATTTCTATGGAAGTAAAACTGGATCCGGAAAATGCACAGTTCTGTCTGTATAATGCAAAAAATGAAAGAGTTTATCCGGATGGTGGAAAATACTATCTGCTTCCGGAAACAGACTATACTTATACAGCGGCATGTGACGGATATGTAGGAAAGAGCGGTACCATTAATTATAAAGCAGATGATACAGCTGTTCTGGATATCAGCCTGGAGAAAGCAGCCGACGGTCAGGATCTGCCACAGCTGGATGCAGAGTACGGTGGATTCCGTGCGGATTCCAATAACCAGTCCGTTATCTCTTCCAAGACTCCGATCACAAAAGAAAGTATCGAAGTAAAATGGGAAAGACAGATGGGAACATCTGTAACACCTTCCAGTGGAAGTACCCCGGTTATCGTAGATAACAAAGTATATACACAGTCTGGTGGAAAACTGTATATGCTGGACAAAGAGACCGGTGAGATCTTAAAGAGCAGCGACTGCTTCATGAATGCCGGATTCAACCTGATCCCGGTAACCTACGGTGACGGTATGATCTTCGTTCCGTTAGGAGGAGGTATCCAGTGTTTCAATGCATCTACACTGGAATCTCTGTGGTGCTACAAAGGAAGAACAGGTTCCTGTAACAGCCCAATCCGTTATGAAAACGGAAGAATCTATGTAGGTTTCCAGATGGGTGATTTTGTCTGCCTGACAACGACGGATGAAGATCCGTCCAGCCAGGATGAAATGAAAACACCATTATGGACAAGCCCGAGCAGCGGCAACAATGGTTACTGGTGGGCAGGTGCCTGGACCAATGATAATTATGTATTTGCTGTAAATCAGGGAGGCGCCCTGATGGTTATGGATAAAAATACAGGCGCAACGGTACAGAAAATCCAGACAAAGGCAGATAAAGTAAGAAGTGATGTATCTTTCTATAATGGAAGAATCTATTTCTCTACACAGAGTGGCTATCTGTACTCTTATAATCTGACTGCGGATGGAAAAGTAGATCTGGATAACCTGATCGAGCCGCTGTATTATGGTGGACAAAGTACCTGTACACCAGCAGTTTATAACAACCGTCTGTATATTGGTATCTCCAGCGGAAGTACGTTCGGTGAAGACGGTGCAGCGATCCTGGTAGCGGATATCAATCCGGAGAACGGTGCGATGACAAAAGCATATCTGGTACCTACCAAATCTGATTTTGCATACTGCCAGACTTCCGGTCTGATCATCAACGGTTACGAAGATGAGGACGGCTATGTATATGTATACTTCCTGGTCAACAGTGCAAAAGGTTCTCTGTACATGGTAAAAGATAAACCGGGCATGACAGCACCGGATCCGGAAAGTGGTCTGTTCTATACACCAAGCCATGAACAGTACTGTATCGCCAGTGCGGTTGCAGACAGCGATGGTACGATCTATCTGAAGAATGACTCCGCATGGCAGTGTGCGATCCGCCGTGCAGAATCTTATCTGAAGAGCGTAGAAGTAACCGGAGGAAACGCAGTGATCGACGGCGGCAAAGATTTTGCAGGAAGTGTGAAAGAACACAGTGTTACCGTAGATATGGATACCGAAAGCGTAACCATGAACCTGACAGCCAACGAAGGAACAGAGATCCGTATGAACGGCGTGCCGGGAGCAAAACAGGAGATCGCTCTGACAGGAGATGCAACAACCGTTGAAGTAGAACTTCTGAAAGGGGAATCCACACGAATCTACAACTTTACCATTTATCGCGGACCGGTACTGGATTCTATGGAAGTGACCAACAACCCGAACTCAGGAATGGGAACAAAATTCACTATGGATCAGACTTTTGATCCGGCGAACACAGAATACACAGCAGGTATCAGTACAGCAACGAAACAGGTTACTGACGGATATATCTGGGTAAGCTGGGCAGATGCAACAGATAAGCTGACAGCAGAAGCAGTCAGCGGTGTAAGAGGTACGCCGACTATTCGAACCAATTACAAAGGTGATACATATGTCGATGTAAGCTTTTCAGAGAGAGGTGTTGGAGTGACAACATCTGCAACTGTAAAACTGACACTGACATCTGAAGACGGTTCCAGAAGCAGAACCTATACGGTAACTCTGTATACCAACAATGCATTACCAAAAGTAACACTGGCAGACGATGCCGTAGCAGAACGTACCGATTCTACAGCAACTGTAAATGTAACTACAAATAAAGAAGGTACTCTGTATTACCTGGTACAGAAAGCAGATGCAGCAGCACCGGATGCAGAGACGATCGAGAAAGATGGAAAGAGCATCGATGCAGCAGAAGGTGAAAATACTCTGAACATCGCTGATCTGACAAAAGACGGATACAAAGTATATGTAATGCTGAAAGACGCCAACGGAGCAGTATCTGCTGTTCAGAGCGCAGAACTGAAAGAACTGTGGATCAAAGGTGATCTGAACGATGATGGTGTTGTAGATCTTACCGATGTATCCCAGTTACTGGATAAGATCACAGCAGATGAGGATGTTTTACTGGCAGTCGGAGATATCAACGGAGATGGAAAGATCGATCTTACCGATGTATCTCAGTTACTTGACAGTGTAACAGCAGATTAAGAAAAAGGAGACTGAAATGGCGGGAGGACAAAAGAAAAAAAATAAGGGGCTGGCATGGCTGCTTACCTGTATTCTTGCTGTTTCAGCTGTTTTTCCACAGATGGTTTACGCGGATGTCATGCAGGAGACGGAGGCGGCAGGCATTGAAGCTTCTGATACAGCATCGGAAGAGGAAACGGTTTTGCTGGAAGGGATCCGGCTGAATACTACAAGCCTGATTATGAAAACAGGAGAGCAGAAAACCCTGATGGCTACGCTGCTTCCTGAAAATACAACAGAACAGCCGGAGATTCTCTGGTCTTCCACAGATCCTGATGTGGTACAGGTTGCCGGAGATGGAACAACAGCGGTGGTCACCGCTCCGGAAGGAGAAGGAGGAACCGCAGTAATTACAGTAACGGCAGGGGACTATACAGCCTCCTGCCGAGTGCTGGTTACAGTGCAGGAACCCATGCTGGAGAGCATGATCTTCATGCAGAACAGTTCCGGAAGCAACCGTTATGAGCTGACGGAAGCAGAGGAAGGGGTTCGGGAGTATACCTTAAGGGTGCCGGAAAGTACAAATGTAGTTTATGTAAGACCACAGCTTCGGGATGATGTGCAGGATGCGCAGATTACAGCAAAATTCACAGATATCACTTCCGGAGAAGAGGTTTCGGTGGATCTGCCGACGGATGAAGTAACTTCACTGACCAGCAGTGCAGGACGACTTCTGAAAGCATATAACATTCAGCCTGTGGAACTGACACTGGAGGTTACCGAAGGCAGCTATACAGAAGTTCATAAGATCCATGTGGTAAGAGGTACCTATCTTGGCAGTCTTCAGATCACCGATGATGAAGGCGGGGAAGTTGCCTATACACCGACTTTCAAAAAAACAGTGTATGAATATTCGGTGCATGTGCCGTCCAGCAGGAAATATTTACAGATGCAGCTCAAAGGTGCAGAAAAAACCAGCACGGTTCTTACCGTAAACGGAGAACCGGCAGAGCAGGGCAGTTATACCTTACCTCTGACAGAGGGAACCATGAAGGTGGTTATGCAGGCGGGTGACGGAGAAGTTGCTTCTCCGTACAGTTATATACTGACGGTGTATGTGGATACGATCTGTTATGTGTCCATAGCAACAGATCCGGAAGACGCGGTGGTTGCTGTCTATGATGCGGACAAAGTACAGGTGGATCCGAAGAACGGCAGGTATGAGCTGATCAAAGGGCAGACCTATTCTTACACCGTATCGGCTCCGGGTTATCAGACGGAATCCGGTCAGTTTAAAGTGTCGGCGGATGAAGAGAAAAAAATCACCCTGAAACAGAGTTCCGGTGATCAGCAGGAAGATGTGGATGCGGAATGGGGCGGCTACTGGAAGACCGACGATAATCTGAATATCGTGGATGCTCCGATGCCGGGATCCCTTTCCAGTGCAGAAGTCTTATGGAAACAGCAGTATGGTACATTCGGTAATTATACCAACAGTATCAGCGACGGAATCCTTGTGGATGGAAAGATCTGCTGTTTTCAGGGAAATGAGTTGTTATATCTGGATCCTGTTACCGGCGAGACACTTACCAAAGTGAAGATGCGGGACAAGGGAAACAGTGCATTTACCAAGCCGCTGTATGCGGCAGGAATGATTTTCGTTCCGCTGACAAACGGAAGAATCCAGGCGTTTAATGCGAAGACACTGAAATCGTTATGGCTCTACACGGACATTATCGGCGGCAATACCGCAACCGCACTGCGATATGATTCCGGTTATCTGTATGCGGGATTTGCAGACGGTAATCTGGTCTGCCTGTTTGCCGGAGATGAAGATCCGGAGCAGACAGAGGAAGATAAAACAGCTGTCTGGAGAAAATACGACAGCGGCGGATATTACCGGACCGGTGTTTATACCGGAGAAACGTATCTGTATGCCTGCGGTCGTTCCGGCAATCTGTATTGCCTGAACAAAAAGACCGGGCAGACGGTACAGACCGTAAAACTTCCGGATGAGACGGGCATTGCATCGACTGCGATCTGCCAGGATCAGGGAAGACTTTATTTTGCAACGGAGAATGGATATCTGTGTTCCTATCCGCTGGCGGAAGATGGAACCATCGATACGGAACATGCACAGGTTCTTTCTGTTGATGGAACGATCTTCGGTACGCCGGTGATCTACGAAGGAAGAATCTATGTGGGAAGTGCTGGAAAAGACCGGTATGGAACGGTACATAATCCGTATCATCTGAATGTGATTCAGATGGATATGGATGGAAACATGGCGCTGGCTTATCAGATGACGATTGACGGATGCCCGAAAGGAACGCCGACACTGACGACGGCCTATGCAAAAGAAGACGGTTATGTTTATGTGTATTTTACTACGGACAGTTCCAACGGAGGCATCTATCTGCTGAAAGATAAAGCAGGACTGACGCAGCCGGGAGAGGGAAGCGGATTGTTCTATCAGCAAAGTGAGGTAAACGGAAGCGGAAGCGGTACGATCCTGACGGACAGCAAAGGAAATCTGTATGTGCGTTATGAATCGGGCTGGATGTACGCGATCAAATCCTCTGCGTTATACCTGGAAGATGTGAAAATCTCCGAGGGCAATCCGGTGATCGACAATGGCGGTGCTTTTGACGGTCAGGCGCAGAACCATACGGTTGTGCTGGAAGCCGGAACATCGGAAATCACGATGAATTTTCAGGTGGCAGACGGTGTGACGGTGACAGTAAACGGACAGGAAGGCGCCAGCCGGAAAGTGATGTTGCAGGATGGCACGGCTGAGGTGGAAGTCGTGCTCAGCAAAGACGGTCAGACAAGGCAGTACAGTTTTCAGATCCGTACCAAAAGCTCGGATGCAACACTGGAAACTTTACAGGTGAGCTTTTCCTCTATCGTCTATGTCATGGAGATGGAACTGGAACCGGCATTTCAAAAAAATGTGCTGGAATACAATTCTTCTCTGTACGGGGACGGCGAGGACAGAGAACCGTACTATGTATGGCCGATTGCCAGTGACAGCAAAGCAACCGTAAAAGTTACAGTGGTTTCCGGAGTGGACGGCTGTGCCGCCGGTGATGAGATCGAAGCGGCTACGGCAGTTTTTGATGATCAGGTCAGAGCCAGATATAAGGTTCGACCGAGTTCAGAGAATAAACCGGCGCTGATCAATATAGAAGTGACAGCAGAAGACGGAAAGACCACAAAAGATTACACGCTGAAGCTTTTCCGGGACAATGAGGCACCAAAGATCACGGCAGGAACAAATGCAGTGGTGACACGAACAGAGAAAAGTGCCAGAATCCGGATCAATGCAAACATGGACGGCTATCTGTATTATCTGTTTGCGGATAAAGAGGATTACAGTAAGATTCCACCTGCAAACGAGATGAAGACGAATGGAAAACGGATTGCGATCAAAAAAGGAGAGCAGACGGTAGAACTGGACGGACTTCACTCCGGAGAGGGTGTTATGTATCTTTACGAGATGGGATATTCCCAGCGGTTCAGCAATGGAATCCAGGTGGATATACCGGAGTACAAAGGTGGAGATACACCGGTAGACCCGGATCCGTCCGGAAAAGGGGATATCAATCAGGATGGCATCGTGGATCTCACGGATGTGGCGGTTCTTTTGGACGCTGTGACAGAAGGAACGGATGTCAGTCTGGAGATCGCAGATATGAATGAAGATGGCGTTGCAGATCTTACCGATGTGGCAATTCTTATGGATCAGGTCACAAAAGACGGATAAAGGAAAGGAGAAAGAAAATGAAAATAGGAAAAAAACTTTTTTCATTGTTAGGAACAGCACTTCTTGCAGCAGCTGTTGCATGGAATTTTGGAGGTGCGACGGAAGTACAGGCAGCAAGTTACACAGTAAACAGTTCCGTCAGTGATGTTCAGGGCAATGTGGGAGATGTTATCAATCTTCCGATTCACATCGAAAGTACACAGAAATTAAGAGGACTTTCCGGAAAATTAAGAGGAAATTATGATACTACGGTACTGGAATTTCAGGGTATGGAAGGAAAAGATATTCCGGAAGCGGTTCTGACATCGACAGCCGGTGGAAATTTTTCCTACCTGACATCCAGCAGTAACACATTTTCAAGTGGAACACTGAACCTGAAATTTAAGGTGCTGAAATGCTCAGCAGATCCGGTCAGCGTAACGATCAGAGATCTGTATTATACCGATGGAAATGAAAGCAGTGACAAAGTAACACTTACAGCGAACGTTACGGTTAATCATCCACAGGATCAGAGAGAAGAAAAAGTGACAAAAGAAGCAACCTGTACGGAAAAGGGAAGTAAATCCATCATCTGTAAAGTATGTGGAGCAACACTGGAGACACAGGAAATTCCGGCGCTTGGTCATAAGGCAGGTGACTGGAAAGTGACAAAAGAAGCAACCTGTACCGAAAAAGGAAGCAGAGAACAGCGCTGTACCGTATGCGATGAAGTTGTGAAAACAGAAGAGATCGCAGCACTCGGTCATAAAGCAGGTGACTGGAAAGTGACGAAAGAAGCAACCTGTACCGAAAAAGGAAGCAGAGAACAGCGTTGTACCGTATGCGATGAAGTTGTGAAAACAGAAGAGATCGCAGCACTTGGTCACAAGGACGGAAAATGGAAAATCACCAAAGAATCTACCTTTACAGAAAAAGGTTCGAAAGAATTACACTGTGCAGTATGTGATGAAGTGATCAAAACCGCAGTGATTCCTTTCAAAGGTGATATCAATGGAAATGGCAAAATTGATCTGACCGATGTTTCCAATATGGTAGACAGCATCACAGATGGAAGCGCAGTAGAAGCGGAAATCGGAGATCTGAACAACGATGGTGTTGTTGATCTGACCGATGTTTCTAAATTACTGGATCTGATTACAGAAGGTACGGTATAAAGATGTGGATAATATGATGGAAATCATCATATTCCAGATAGAAAAAGAAAGGAAGTAAGAAGAAATGAGCATCAGAAAAAAATTAGTATCACTGCTCGGTACAACAATGATTGCAGCAGCAATTATGTTTGTAGCAGGAGGAGCAACCGAAGTACAGGCTGCAAGCTATACGGTCACCAGTACAACCGGTGATGTGACCGGAGAAGTGGGAAGTACTGTAAAAGTGCCGATCCATATCAGCAGCGCACAGGATCTGAGAGGACTTTCCGGAAAGTTGAACGGAAACTACGACAGCAGTGTATTACAGTTTGAAGGAATGTCACCGGAAGGTATCCCGGAAGCAGTTCTGACATCAACAGCCGGTGGAAACTTCTCTTATCTGACAAGCAAAAATAATACATTTAAGAGCGGTACACTGAACCTGGAATTTAAAGTGTTAAAATGCACAGCAGATCCGGTTTCTGTTACGATTAAAAATCTGTACTATACCGATGGTAATGAAAGCAGCGATATGGTAGATCTTACTGCAAAAGTTACAATCAATCATCCAACCGATAAACGAGTTGAGACTGTAGCCAAAGAGCCAACCTGTACCGAAAAAGGAACCAAATCCGTAAAATGCGGCGAGTGTGGCGCTGATCTGGGAACAGAAGAGATCCCGGCACTGGGACACACAGCAGGTGACTGGAAAGTAACAAAAGAAGCAACCTGTACAGAAAAAGGAAGCAAGAATCAGCTGTGTTCCGTATGTGGTGAAGTGATCAAAACAGAAGAGATCGCAGCACTGGGACATAAAGCAGGTGACTGGAAAGTAACAAAAGAAGCAACCTGTACAGAAAAAGGAAGCAAAGAACAGCGTTGTACCGTATGCGGTGAAGTTGTGAAGACAGAAGAAATCGCAAAACTGGCACATACCTGGAAAACAGACAAAGATACAGATAAAGACGGATGGAAAGTAGTAACCGTAGCAACCAAAGATAAAGAAGGAAGCAAAGAGAGAGTCTGCAGCGTTTGTGGAACAAAAGAAACAGCTACAATCGCAAAACTGACAGCTACTACAACACCTACTCCAACCGCAACACCAGGAGCAACAAGTGGAAATAAAAACAACACAACAACCGGAACAACTTCTACAGGAAGCAAGACAACCAGCGGAACTTCCACAGGTTCTACAGCAGTAAAAACCGGTGATTCCACCAATGTAGCAGGAATGGTTGCAGCAGTTGCAGCTTCTGCAGGTATTCTTGTAATCTGCGGCGTAATGGTTATGAGACGTCGTAAAGTAAACCGTTAAGGAAACAGTAACTCATAAAAAGAGAGTATCAGAAAACAGAGAAGGTTTGCTCCGAAGGTATCTTCGGGGCAAACCTCATCTTGTAAAAAGAGGCAGGGTAAAATTTCATGAAAAAACCGGATAGAAGAAAAGAAAACAGAAAGAAAGCAGCAGGTGCACTGGCAGGTCTGGGACTGGCAGTCTTCTTTTTTATACTGCTGTTTGGATTCGGAAAGGCAGATCCGGAGAATCCGATGGAAAATACCACCGCCGATGCTTCTCATATGTATTTGACATCGTCCACACTTGCCATGGATAAGGAAAAACTGGCAAGTGTGGAGAATGCCAACATCAGCTCCGGCGGTTCGGAAAACCAGGCACAACAGGAAGAGGAGCAGCAGGAAGAAGAGGAGCAGGAACAGGAAGATCAGAAACAGAACGAGGAAGAACAGAAGCAGGATGTGCAGCAACAGGAAAATGAGCAGCAGACCGCGCAGGATACAACCAGTACATCTGCAAACACAGATTCCCAGCTGAATGTATCGGACAGTCTTTTGAATCTGATCCAGAAAAACCCGGGAAGCGGAAACAATGGTTCCGGTTCGGATGAAAACGGCGGTCAGGGATCAGATGGTGACAAGAATAACGGAAATGGAAATCCGGACAACAACGGCGGCAACAAAATTCCTTCGGACGGTGGACAGCAGACCACACTGAATCCATCCCAGTCCGAGGCATTATTTACCACCAGCCTGAAAGATGGCGATGAAGTGACGGATCCGGAGTATCCGTTTACGATCACTTTGACAGAAAAAGGAAAACAGCTGACACTGGTAAGTATGACGGTCACACAGAATGGCAGCAGCCGGATCTGTAAAAGCCATGACAGCCTGACCTTAAAAGAGGGAGCAAATACGGTGTCTGTCACCGTGCGTTTCCGTGACGGAAAATACAATCAGATCGATGCATCCACAAAAGTTTACACGATCTATTATTTCCCGGATCATGATGTACAGCTGGAAGTAAAAAATGCGAGATCCGGTGCATACATCTACGACCAGGATCAGCTGACGGTCATGCAGGACAGTCTGTGGATCCAGGTGAGAGCGAGAAAGGCTTCCGGCGGAACCATCAGCGATGTGAGTGTCCGGGTGCGTCTGAACAACAAGACACAGAAAGCAGATTCCGACGGAATTTACCGGATGAAACTTACCCTGGGAAATAACCAGGTGAAGGTGACCGCGGGAGAAGGAGGAAACAGTCAGAGGACCGTCTCCTTTACCGTGAATTATAAAGTCGATCAGTTTATGATCAGTTTTGAAAGTTCTGCAAAGACAGAAAAGATATCCAACAATCCGGGAATCGGGGATAAGGTGTTCAAAGGGGTTACAACGTTTAAATATGCGTCAACATCGGCGGATTTTTCTTTCCGTATCCGTTGTTCCACGGTGACCGGAGATGAGCGTATTGATAAGATCCAGGTGACGAACCGTTACGGAACACTGGATGTGACGGATCAGGCAGGTGCGGACGGATATATCAATATTACACTGGATGCCTCCCAGTCCAATAATATCCGGGTGTACTGTACGGATTCTGACGGTGAATCCCAGTGGTATACCTGGTCGGTGAACTACGAGCGTGTTCTGGATCCGGAGGAAAACCAGAAGAAAGCACCGGTGATCCGTGCGAATATTACGAATGAGACAGTCAATGCAGCACTGTTTATCGTTCCGGTCAAAGTGTTTGACTATAACGGCAACGAACTGAAAGCCAATCAGAATTTCCAGCTGTATCTGAACGGAGAATATCTGGACTATCACAGCCGGGAACAGGATGGCACTTACGAATACAACCTGTATTTGACCGAGGGAGAGAATACGGTTGTTATCCGGGCGGTGGATAATGAAGGATATACGGCGGAAAAGACATACACCGTAACACTGAACCCGGTAAAAGAAGAGGCGAGAGTCCGTGTGATCGTATCGGCGGAAGTTATCGGACTGGGAACCATGATCGACGAGACGGTCACTACGACCGCAGACCAGACGGTGGCACAGATCGTGGAAGACCGGCTGGCAGCTTACGGATATACGACCATTCATGACGGAGTGGCAGATTCGGACAGTTATTTCCTGCGTCATATACAGAAACCGGGAATTAACAACGGATGGAATATAGCAGATGATGAGCGGTCGCTGCTGGATATGCTGGGATATGATCTGGAGGAAGGACCGAAGAGCAATGACAGTCTCGGAGAAAAAGATTTTACGGCTGGTTCCGGATGGATGGTCACACTGAACCATTATTACATCGCACAGACTATGGGAACCAGAGCGATCCGTGACGGAGATGAGATTCATCTGATTTATACACTGAGTGTGGGAAAAGATATCGGCGTGGATCCGAGTACAAGTATTTATGGATAAAGGAAATACAGGAGGAAAAAGATGAACAACAGAACAGATGCAGTCATCAATGAAATTGAAAAGGTTATTATCGGAAAAAGGGAAGTCGTGGAACGTGTGCTGATGGCGATTTTGTCAGAGGGACATATTCTGCTGGACGATGTACCGGGTGTCGGAAAGACCACACTGGCAGTTACCTGCTCGGTGGTTATGGGCGTGCAGTATCAGCGTATGCAGTTTACGCCGGATGTTGTGCCGTCGGATATCGTTGGATTCTCGGTGTACAACAAGGCGACCGGTGGATTTGACTATAAGCCGGGTGTGGTTATGACGAATCTGCTGCTGGCAGATGAGATCAACCGTACTTCGAGTAAAACCCAGTCGGCACTTCTGGAGGTCATGGAGGAAGGTCAGGTGACCGTAGATGGTGTCACCCATCCGCTTCCGAAGCCTTTTGTGGTTATCGCCACACAGAACCCGGTGGGATCGGCAGGTACGCAGCTGCTTCCACAGGCGCAGTTAGACCGTTTTATGATTCGTTTGCAGATGGGATATCCGGACTTTAAGAGCCAGGTAGATATTCTGCGTGACCGTCAGAAAGTGAATCCGCTGGATCAGATTCAGAAAGTGATCGGCGGGGAAGATATTATTGCCATGCAGCAGGAGGTAAAGGATATCCATGTGGAAGATGCGATTCTGGAATATGTCACCTCTCTGGCGATGGCGACAAGAGAAGATGAGATGATCCGTCTGGGTGTCAGCCCGCGAGGTGCGCTGGCGATCGTGCGGATGGCGAAAGCACATGCCTATCTGGATGGAAGAAATTATGTGACACCGGAAGATGTACAGAAGGTATTTATCGATGTGTGTGCACATCGAATCATCCTGAATCCGAAGGCGAGAGTGGCGGAACTGTCCGCGGAGGATATTCTGAAAAATGTAATGAAACGCACGAAATCTCCGGACAGTGGACGGTAACAGGAGGAGCCTATGAAAAAGTCCAGAGTAATATGGGGTTTGTGGCTGGTTCTGGCGGTGATCTTCTGCTTCGTGACAGATGGAGTGACAGGATATCTGTTGCTGGCAGTTTCAATCGTATTGCCGCTGCTGTCGGGAATCACGCTTTTTGCTGTCCGGGGAAAGATGGATGTGCAGCTGACACTGGCAGCTTACGGGGAGAAAGGAAAGGCAGTGACAGGAAAGCTGCTGGTAAAGAACCGCAGTTTTCTTCCGGCGGATCGTCTGCGGTGCAGGGTCTGCTGTGAGAATCTGCTGACCGGTGAGAAAGAGTATACCAATATTCCTGTGGCAGCTCCGGCAAGATCCGGGGTGGATACGGAATTTCAGTTAAAAAGCAGACATACGGGTAAGGTGAGAATCTCACTGAAATCCATGGTATGGTACGATCTGTTCGGTCTGTTCCGTTCCCGGCTTTCTTTCCGGGGAGAGGCGATGGCAGTCGGTATGATCGCACCCAATATATTTCCGATGGAAACACAGATTGCCTACGGGGAAAGTACCAATATGGACAGCGATGAGTATTCCATGAAAAAGGCGGGATATGATCCGTCGGAAACCTTTGCGATCCGGGAATACCAGCCGGGTGACCGGATCCGTCAGATCCACTGGAAACTGACGGAGAAGTTTGACAATCTGATGGTAAGGGACTACGGTCTTCCGATCCAGAACACGATCCTGCTGTTGCTGGAAACCGGATACGCACAGGACAAACCGGATCCGGACTGTATGGATGCGCTGGCGGAGGCACTGCTCTCGGTATCACAGGAACTTGCCAGCCAGCAGGTGGTACACAGTATCGGATGGCAGAACCATGAAGAAAATACGTTCTCCTGTGTGGAAGTAGAGACGGAGGAAGATCTGAATCTGGTGCTTCCGGAACTTCTGGGAGCAGTTCCCGGAGAAGACCGGATGACGGTGGCAGAGCATTATATGGAAAATCGGGAACAGCTGGAATTTGCCCATATGGTAGTGTTCACTCCGGGGCATGAAGACAGCCTTGGCGGACTGGCAAGCCAGTGTATCGTTACCGAAGTGATCTGTGGTTCGGAAATTGCCGGATATGATCAGCAGGACGGTGTTGCGATGGTCGGAGGAGGACCGGACAACCTGTCGGAAGCGATCGCTTATCTTGAGATCTAAGTTAGGGGCATGAAAAACATGAAAAATAATGAGAAAACACAGGCATTTGTGTTGCAGCCTTATCCGGCAGCGCAGGGGAAAAAGAATCAGGTGACGGCATTTGTCGTGGATCTGTGCTTTATCTGGATGTACCTGGCGGGGCTGACGATCTGGCTGGTTTCCGCGCTGAACCTGTCGGTGAATACAGGAATCGTTCTGTTACTGGCGGCTGGGATCACGGTTTTGTGGAAATTGGCAGCAGAGGTTGGAAAAAGTAAAAAATGGATCCTTTTTCTGGTATGGGGTGTGCTCCTTGTACTGACAGCAGCGATCGGACAGAAATTGTGGCTGGGAGGCATGCATCAGATCTGCAACAGTGCGATCGATGCACTGGGAAGACGGTTTCCGTATCTGCTTCCCTCTTATGGAGTTGCCGTAACGGACAGCATGAAAGTACCGGCTCTTTACGGGGCGATCGGCTGGTTCCTGTTTCTGGTGGTGCCGGGAGCCGGTTATCTGGTAGAAAAAGGAAACCGGATGTTTCTGGGGATTCAGATGGCAGGATTGGTTCTGCTTCAGATGATCACAGGAGTCGGTCCCGGTCTTACCGGATTCCTCTGTTCCTTTTTCTGTTTTCTGGCGGTCTGGATCCGGGGACATGCGGAGAGGGTAACGGCAGGAACACAGAGACTGGCAGCGGTGGAAATGATCGTTGGAGTTGCTGTTCTTGGAGGTATCCTGCTGACCGGTGGTTATGTACTGGCAGAAAACGTGCTTCCACAGGACGGAACGGTTCTTTCGCAGTGGAAAGAAGCGCTCGTACAGAAAGTGGAAGATTACCGATATAAAGGAAGCAGTAAGATCCTTCCGGATGGACAGTTTCAGAATCTTTCTTCGTTTGAACCGGAAAAGAAAGAGGTGCTGAAAATCACGATGAGCCAGCCGCAGTCCTACTACCTTCGCGGATTTACCGGAAGTGTCTACACGGATGACGGCTGGAAAGGAGAGGACAGCGCAAAGCTCTGGGAGAACAGAGATCTGTTCTACTGGCTGCATCAGGATGATTTTTACGGACAGGAGATCCTCGGAAAAGCCGCTACAGCCCTGGATGCTGAGGTGGCAGCAGCGGATAAAAATACAATTACTGTTGAAAATGTGGCGGGAAATTCCCACTACTGTTATACACCATACGAACTGGCTGATCCGACCGGTGATGCAGTACAGAATCTTCTGGATGCACAGAAGATCGGGGACTGCGGGATCCTGAACGGAGAAATCCGGGGAGAAAGAACGTATACCTATCAGGCGTATCCGGCACTGATCACAAAATATCCGTCCTATACGGCAGCGCTTCTGGCCACGGAGCATCTGGGTGCTGCGGGGAAGGATTATCAGAAGCTGGAAGAGTATTATAATGCATTTGCCTATGACAATTATCTGGATATGCCGGATCAGATGCAGAGAGAATGTGCATCCCTCCTTGGAAGCTATGAGAGAAAAGACGGGGAAAAGCATGCGGATTATGCGGAAGCAAAACAGAACATCCTGTATCTTCTGACCACAGAATACACGGACAGTGACAAACTGGACGAAACGTGGAACGGAGCAGACTTTATTTATGAATTTCTGGAAATTTCAAAAAAAGGATATTCCGTGCATTTCGCCAGTGCGGCGACGATGATGTTCCGCTATTATGGAATCCCGGCAAGATATGTGGAAGGATATCTGGTAACACCGCAGGATGCTGAAGCCATGACGGCGGGAGAACCGTATACACTGGATGACACCCATGCACATGCCTGGGTGGAATATTATCAGGACGGTGTGGGATGGCTGCCGTTTGAGACGACACCTTCTTATCTGGATATTATGAATCAGGCAGATGAGTATCAGGATATCAGCGGACTTTCCGGCGGAGGTTCTCAGGATCAGGATCAGCAGGATGAGGAACAGGATCAGCAGGAAGAACAGGAGGAAGAGCCGGATGATACGATCGACTGGATCCAGGTACTGATCGTGCTTCTGATCATCGGAATCGTGTTACTGCTTCTGACAATGCTGGCATTCCTTATCTGGATCCAGCTACAGCGAAGAAAGAGCAGACAGTTAAAGAAACGGTTCGCATCAGAGGATCCGCGGGAAGCGATCTGTTCGATGTATGAGTATACGATGAATATTCTGTCTGCAGCGGGACTGAAGATTCGCAATACCTCTCTGTACCGCTATGAAAAACAGATTACAAAAATGTTTGATGAGGAGACCGGAAAAGAATATCATCGGATCGTAGACATTCGTCAGGAAGCGGTCTACAGCCGGAACAGTCTGACGGAAGAACAGAAACAGGAAATGATGACATTCAAGGAAAAGATCTGGAAAAGAATCTATGCCAACGGAACCTGGATACAGAAGATGCAGTTAAAATACATTTATTTTCTGTAAGGGGAAACAGCAGGCAGGAGGAAAATATGAACAGAGAAGAGAAGAATACACAAAGAAAACGAAAAGGAATGCGTATACTGGCAGTCCTGTTGATGGTTGTCGTAACGATCACCTCATTTCCTCTGCTTCCGGATGAAGTACAGGCGGCTGCGGTAGAACGGACATGGGATGGTGTGAGCCGGGAGATCCCCGAGATGGATGAAAATGGTACCTATCTGATTGAAAACGGTGCCGAGCTTGCCTGGTTTGCGGATCAGGTAAACAGCGGAAACGGATCGATCAACGGAAAGCTGACCAATTATATTTATCTGAACCGTTACAACACTTCTTATAAATGGGTGATCATCGGTGATACGATAGACCATCCGTACCGTGGAAACTTTGACGGTAACGGACAGAAAGTTGTGTATATGAATGCACAGATCAGCAAGGAGGATCAGGACCGCCGCTACGCCGGTCTGTTTGGTGTGATCGATGGCGGAAGTGTCCGCAATCTGACCGTTCTCGGAAAAGTGTTTCATGGATATGGAAGTTATGACAGTGACGGAAGAAACGATCAGTTTTATACCGGAAGCGGCGGTGTAGCCGGATATCTGAAAAACGGAACGATTGTAAACTGTGTCAACTATACAAGAACAACGATGGACGGCGATGCCCTTTATCGAAATGCCGGAGGAATCGCAGGCATCTGTGAGGGTGTGATCTCCCGGTGTGAAAACTACGGAAAACTGTCCACAACGATTGTAATCGCACAGAATCACATCGGAGGAATCGTCGGACTTGTCTCCGGGGCAACCGCACAGGTTACGACTTCACTGAACCATGCGACGGTGCAGGGATATTACTGTGTGGGAGGAATCGCCGGTGCGGTAAAAAGCGGTGCGGAGATTACGGCATCCGCCAATTACGGAGCGGTAAAAGGAAATTCCATTATCGGAGGAGTTGCCGGAAGGATTTCTACTACCGGTATGTACAGCAATGGAAGCGCGAAAGAATGTGGCATCTATGATGTCTACAACCTGGGAACGGTCAGCGGATACGGAACCACAGCCGGAAGCGAGATGGGCGGAATCGTCGGAGAAGCGGGATATGAAAACTGGAAACAGGAAGTACTTCCGCCGATGCCGGTGATCGAGAGAGCCTATTCGGTAGCCATCACACCCGGTGTGTCACGAAACGGGGCAGTTATCGGATATCTGCTGAGCGGCTGTTACGGAACAGTCTATGGAATCACTTCTGGTCTGTACAGTCCGAACGTGGTAGGAGCAACGAATAACCGGGCGGTCAAGATCCTCGGGGAGGCGCGGACGGTTTCTTCGGATGAGATGAAGAGCGTAACGCTTCTGGAAAAACTGGGAAGTGCATTTACCATGTCCAATGCATACGATACAGACAATCAAGGCTACCCGAAACTGGTATGGCAGGGACTCCCGTCGGATATTCTCGATAAAGTGGACGATGCACAGCTGGAACTGAACAGCTGGATCTCGGAAAATAACAAGAAGAAATATGGAAAGAATTACACCCAGATCGAGTCTCTTGTGAAAACGTATAAAGAAAAACTCGGAGCGATCACTTCCGAAGAAGAACTGGATGCGGTCATGGAAGAGGCAAGGGAAAAACTGAAAGCGGTCAAACCGGGCGTCGGACAGGACACGGAACTGGCAGAAGCCATCGATAACGGTGTAATTGCTCTGGAAGAGTACAATAAGAGACTGTTAAAAGAGAACCCGGAACTGACGGACAGACAGAAAGCAGAGATGGAAAATGTCCTGACCACCTGGAAGAAAAAACTGGAGACAGCGACTTCTGAAGAGGAAGTACGAACCATGGTGCGTGACGGAAAAGATGCGCTGGAAGAACAGCTGGCATCCTTTACGGCAGATAAGAAACTGGAAGAAGTCCGGGCAAATGCAACAGAGACACTGACCAATTACCGGGCGACAGAAAGCTATGATGTCGTCTGGATGCACAAGATCAAACTGGTGAGGGACAAGGCACTGGATGCGATCGCAAAGGCGGAAACGGTAGCAGAAGTGAATAGCCTTCTGGAGCAGGCGAAAGAGGACATTGATGCAGTGATCGATCAGATTCCGGAGGCGGGTGCCTGGGACGGAGTCTCAAAGACAGAACCGAAGACAAACGAAAACGGTGTGTTCCAGATCACCAGCGGAAGTGAACTTGCCTGGTTTGCCGAACAGGTCAACCAGGGACAGAAAGATCTGTGTGCGGAACTGGTGAATGATATCAGCCTCGGCGGAAAGAACTGGACACCGATCGGAAAATCGGATGCACGCCCGTTTGCAGGAAGTTTTGACGGTATGGGACATACAATCCGCGGACTGTATCTGGATGTGGAAGATACGTATGTGGGTCTGTTTGGAAAAGTAACCGGCGGCAGCGGACAAAAGATCCAGAATCTGACGGTATCCGGAAATATTCCGGTTGGAGGAAGAGTCAGCTATGTAGCCGGTATCGCAGCACGCATTGTCGGAAATGACAGCAATGACAGGGTGGAAATCACGAACTGTCACAGCAATGTAAGAATCTGTGTGACCGGTATCCGTACCCTGGATGCAGGTGTCGGAGGAATTGCCGGAAAGGCAGAATATGCAAAAATCAGCAACTGTTCCAACGGTGGAAGTGTGAAAATCGCATCGGAGGGAAGAGGAGGACTTACCTATTATACCGGTGGTATTGCCGGTGTCGCCGCTTCCGAAAGCCGGATAGAGGCATGCAGCAATACCGGAGAGATCTGGTGTGCACACGCAGCCGGCGGACTGATCGGTGGCGCATTAGGAAAAAATCCGGTCTGCTATTCCAGTTACAATACGGCAGATGTCTCCGGTTTGTATTATGCCGGTGGACTGTGTGGTGTGATCCTTTCCTCGTCGAGTGATTTCGGCTGGTGCTACACTTCCGGCGCTGTGAATCTGAACGATTCCGGTCTTGCACTGGGAGCTGTCTTCGGAAAGATCACCGGCAGTGATTTTAAAAATCTGTTTGCGCTGAAACGGGCAGATGTCATGGGAAGAACCCTGGTGGGAAGCTCCGGCGATTTCTCAGCGAGCGGTAAGTTCCTGAGTGAGAAAGAACTGAAGAGTGATGAGATCCTGAACAGCCTGAACGGTGGCGGAAACTGCTTCATTCACGATTATCTCGGCTTCCGCAACGGCTATCCGATGCTGAGCTGGGAGATGACACTGGATGATTTTAAGACGGGATCTATCACAGCTTTGAAAAATTCGGTACAGGAATCGGATTATACAGAAGAAAACTGGACAAAGGTACAGGCAATCCTTGAGGACGGTGCCGCACAGATCCGGAAAGCAGACAGCATGGAAGCGGTGGATGCGATCCGGACACAGACGCTGGCAGCCATTGGTGAGGTAGAGACAAAAGCGGGTACACAGGAGAGAAAATTACAGGAAGCAAAAGATGAGGCGATTGCGGTTCTGGAAAATTATGTGGATCTGAGTGTTTACCGGGAAGAAGAACAGAGCCAGATCCAGGCACTGATCGCCAATGCGAAGAAATATATCCTTCTGGCAGATTCCATCGAAGAGGTGGAACGGCACAGAGATGAGACAAGAGCAAAGATCGATCAGATCCCGGATGCATGGCAGTATTATGAACAGGTCAACATGGCTGCGGCTACACAGGTAGACAGTTATATCATGAATATCGGAGAAGTCATCTATACCTCTTATGTGAAAATCTCCATTCAGATCGCGAGAAATGCTTACGACAGTCTGACGGATGAACAGAAAGCGCTGGTAAGTACCTATCAGATCCTGTTAGATGCAGAAGCAGCATGGGCGCGTCTGGAAGAAGAAAATAACTTTACAGAAGATGATATGGAACTGGCAGCACGGGTGGATGAACTGATCGCAGCGATCGGAACGGTAACGGAGGACAGCCAGGAAGCAATCGCAACAGCGAGAAATGCTTACGACAGTCTGACGGACAAACAGAAGACGCTGGTTGCACATCCGGAGATTCTCCAGCAGGCAGAGGAAACCTATAACCAGATGAAAGCATCCGCGGTCGCATCTGCGATCGCCGGAATCGGTGAGGTGACACTGGACAAGAAAGAGCTGATTTTCGGTATTCAGGATCAATACGATGCACTTACCGATCAGCAGAAAGCACTTGTCAAAGATTACGATGTTTTAAAACAGGCGATCACGAAATATAAGAATCTGGTTGTGGTTCAGCCGGTGATCGAGCAGATCAGGGAACTCGGCGGTGTGGAGAATGTAACACTGGACAGTAAGACGGCGATCCAGGCAGCGATCCAGGTATATAACAGCCTGACCGGAGATCAGCAGGAACTGGTGACGAATTATGATGTTCTGGAAGCCCTGGCTGCAGCGTATGATTCGCTGGCAGCGGTGGATCGTGTGATTCGGATGATCGATGCAATTGGTGTGGTAAGTCAGGCAAGTGGCTCTCAGATCCAGCAGGCGCGTGCAGCGTATGATGCACTGACTGTGGAGCAGCAGAAACAGATCACCAACCGTTCCACGCTGGAAAGTGCAGAAGCGGCTTATGCGGCACTGGAAAAACCACAGACCACGGTAGATACATCTACGGACCGTATCAAAGGAAACCAGGAATCTCTGGAGAGCCTGCGCCGTTCGAGAAGTGGTTCCTCTGCCTCCTCAAAAAATACAGAGACGCTGGAAGAAGCAGGTAAAAAAGGAAAAAATCAGTCAAAGAAGAAGGATACAGACGCAAAAGCCACAGAGGAAAACGAAGAGGCACTGGAAGAAGAGCAGGCAGAGACGGAAGATTCCAGTCTTCCGTCCTGGCTGGCAGATCAGCTGGATGTGGGAGCACAGAGTGAAGAGACAGAGAATACCCAGGAGACAGAAAAAACAGGAAAACATACTACGCTGCTGTTGGTTCTTCTGATCGTATTCGGAGCCTGTGTGATCCTGACAGCCGGATTTGCAGTGGCACTGTATCAGGCTTCGAAGAAAAGAAAAGCAAGTCAGGTACATTATTAAAAAGAGGAGAAAAGAATGAAGAAAAGTTGCGGAAAAAAATTATGGAGAGCCTGCGCCGGCATTTTGCTGGCACTGGCTGTCTGGATCACGGCGGCACCGTATGCGGTCGCAGCAGAGACAACCGGAGATGCTAAAAGTCAGGCACAGGAGATCCGTCAGATCCAGGATAACATTGTTTCCTGGAAAGCAGGAACGGAAGGAGAAAAACAGCTGCTTGTCGGAGATCTGCTGGATGGAGCGGGCAGCCCGGGAAGTGACTGGTATGCATTTACCATCGCCCGTATGGGAGAAGAGAAAGAGAATCAGGCGGCTTATCTGAGCCGGCTGCAGGATGCAGTGGAAAACGTATATGCTGATCTGGAAGACAGCAAAACCAGATATCGTTTATCTGACATTCACAGAATGGCACTTACCGTCATGGCCTGTGGTGGTGATCCGGAAAACTTCGGAACCGATCCGGACGGCAATCCCATCAATCTGATCCGGGATACCGTATGGAACAGTCTCTGGGGTGATCCGGGAGATCAGGGGATCAACGGTTATATCTGGGCACTTCTGACCATCGATGCAAAAAATTATCAGGAACCGGAAGGGGCAGAATGGACCAGGGATAAGATTATCAGTGAATTGCTCTCAAGACAGCTGGCAGACGGAGGATTTGGTCTTGTGAAGACAGACCCTTCCGATGTCGATCTGACTTCGATGACACTGACAGCGCTGGCTCCTTATCAGGGACAGGATAAAACGTATACCGTTGTGAATATCGTAACCAATAAAGAAGAAACTGTTACTGTAGATGAAGTGGCAGAACAGGCTTTTGCCTGCCTCAGCAAGCTGCAGAGCGATGACGGAAGCATGCTGACTTATGGAGCACGTACTTCGGAAAGTACAAGCTGGGCCATGCTTGCTCTGGCCTCCTGGGGAAAAGATATCTACACAGACAAAGATTTTATCCAGGATGGCAACAACCTGCTGGATGGACAGAAAGCATTCGCACTTTCGGATGGCAGTATGATCCACGGACTGGACGGAGACGAGGAAGAAACCACCGGAAACAATATGGCAGGTTATCAGGCTCTGTATGGTCTGGAAGCGGTATACCGTTACAAGGAAGACCAGAACCGTCTGTTTGACCTGACGGATGCAGAGACGGTTTCAGAAGATGAGATCAACGCAGCAGGAGAAAAACTTCCGGAACTGAAAGAAGAGGATCAGTCAGATGCAAGATCGGGAGAAGAAGTAAAAGATGCGGTAAATAACAGAACCCTGTATCTGACGGCCGCCATTGCCGCAGCCGTGGTACTTGTGGTTGTGATCTTCCTGACAGCTCTTTTAAAAGACGGAAAGAGAAAGAGAAAAGCGGCGGATGCGATGGATGACGATGATACAGACGATGATGAGTGGTAAGGACGAAGGCAGAGAATGAAAAAAAATATTCTTATGATCGGGTTCCTTCTGTTAATGGCAGTGCTTTTTCTGAAAGGAACCAAAATTCAGTCGGTAGATGAGTATTATCTGACCCATATGGAAGATATTCAGGAGGATTCTGAGACGGTGACGATCAGTATCCGCTGTGATACTCTGCGGGAGTCGGAAAACTGGAAAAACCTGAAAAAACAGCTGCAGGACGAAAAATATGTTCCGGAAGATGGCGTGATCCTGAAAGAGACGACCTGTGTGCTTCGGAAAGGGGATACCGTTTTCGATATTCTCAAACGGGCATGCAGATACCATCAGATTCAGATGGAGTACAACGGACCGGATACCAATGTATACAGTACCGTTATGATTAAGGGAATTAACTATCTGTATGAGTTTTCCTGTGGCGATCTTTCAGGATGGATGTATAAAGTGAACGGAAAGTTTCCCGGCAAAGGCTGCAGCAGTTATAAGCTGAAAGATAAAGATAAGATTGAATGGGTCTATACCTGTGATCTTGGAAAAGATGTGGGGGACGATTATCAGGAAAAAGCCCAAAAACAGATGAAACAAAGAAAAGAATATGATAAAAATAAAGATCATACGGTGGAGAAGGAGGGAGAAGCGGAATGACGGGATTTGGAAGTTTTCATCCGGCAGTATTATTTATCTATTATGTGCTTGCACTGGTATTTTCAATGATCAGTATGCATCCGCTTCTTGCACTGGCATCTCTGTGTGGATCTTTTCTGTTCTATGCTTTTTTAAACGGGGGGAGGAAAACACTCTCCCAGTTTTTTTTCTGCGTCGGTATGTTTGTGATCATGGCGGGGATCAATGCGATGTATGTACATAACGGAGAGACGATTCTGTTTTTCATGAACGACAATCCGATCACATTGGAAGCACTGATCTACGGAGTGGTAAGTTCTGTGATGCTGGTCAGTGTGCTGATGTGGTGCAGCTGTTACAGCGTGATCCTGACGACAGACAAGTTTCTGTATCTGTTTGGCAAGACGGTACCGAAACTGGGGCTGATCCTTTCGATGGCTTTTCGAATGATTCCGCTGTTTCAGCTTCAGTCAAAGAAAATCCGGCAGTCACAGAAATCAATGGGACTGTATGCGACGGATGCCGTGGTTGACAAGGCGGGCGGAAGTTTCCGGGTCTTTGATTCCCTGCTGACCTGGTCGATGGAAAATGCTGTGGATACCGCGGATGCCATGAAGGCGAGAGGATATGGGTTGAAGGGACGAACGAATTTTTCGCTCTTTCGTTTTCGAAGAAGAGACGGGATTATGCTGGGCGTGATGGCTTTCTTTACTGCAGTGATTGTCGGCTGTTTTGCCCTTGGAGGATTTTCATTTTATTATTATCCGTATGTAGCAAAGATGCAGACCACACCGGTGGCGATTGTCGGATATGCAGCGGTATTTTTATTTTTACTACTGCCGGGTGCAGTGGAGGGAGAGAGGAAAATGTCATGGCATTACTGGAAGTCAAAAATCTGAGTTTTACATATCCACGGCAGCCGAAGGATACAACAGAGCCAAAACCGGCGCTTTCCGGTGTATCGCTGGATATCCGGAGGGGAGAGTTTATGGTGCTGTGCGGGGCATCAGGCTGTGGAAAAAGTACGCTGCTGCGGCTTTTGAAACGGGAGCTTGCACCGGAAGGAGAAAAAAGCGGAGAGATCATCTTCTGCGGAAAGGAACAGAGCACACTCTCAGAGAGGGAAGCTGCCTGTGAGATCGGATATGTATTACAGAATCCGGAGAACCAGATCGTGACGGACAAGGTCTGGCATGAACTGGCTTTCGGTCTGGAAAATATGGGAGTACCGACACCGGTGATCCGCAGAAGAGTGGCAGAGATGGCATGCTTTTTCGGCATCGATGACTGGTTTCGGAAAAAGACGACAGAGTTGTCCGGTGGTCAGAAACAATTGCTGAATCTTGCATCGATTCTTTCCATGCAGCCAAAACTGCTGATCCTGGATGAGCCGACCAGCCAGCTGGATCCGATTGCAGCTTCGGACTTTATCCATACGCTGTCAAAGATCAACAAAGAACTGGGACTGACGATTCTTTTAACGGAGCATCGGTTGGAAGAAGTATTTCCACTGGCAGATCGGGTAGCCGTGATGGATCAGGGAAAACTCCTTTTTGTGGAGTCGCCGAGACAGGCGGGACATGAACTGAAAAAATTCGATCCCAACCATCGGATGCTTCTGGGACTGCCAAGTGCGGTAAGAATCTACCAGGGACTGGATGCGGAGGATGTGACCTGTCCGCTGACGGTCCGGGATGGCAGAAATTTTATCGAGGAAAATTATAACAATACCATTACCAGACTGGAGAGGGAGCCGGAGAAAAAAGAAGAAAAAGACCGACCGATCGCCATGCGGATGAAAGACATCTGTTTTCGGTATGAAAAAGAGGAGCCGGATGTGCTGGACCATGTGGCGCTGACGCTGTATGAGGGGGAAGTGGTAAGCCTCCTCGGTGGAAACGGTGCGGGAAAAACCACGCTGTTAAGTGTGATCTCCGGCACGAACCGTCCGTATTACGGAAAAATCGAAGTGTTTGGAAAACGACTGCAGAAGTACAGGGGAAAAGAACTGTATATCCGAAAACTTGCATCACTGCCGCAGAACCCGCAGACGGTATTTCTGAAGATGACCGTGCGGGAAGATTATGAGGAACTTGCGAAAGTTCTGGGATGTAAAAAATCAGAGCTGAAAGATAAGATTCAGGCGGTGGCACAGCAGCTTGAGATCACGCATCTTCTGGAGCGTCATCCGTATGATCTGAGCGGAGGAGAGCAGCAGAGAGCGGCGATCGGCAAGGTGCTTCTTCTGGAACCGAGACTGTTGCTCCTAGATGAGCCTACGAAGGGGATTGATGCCTGGTCGAAGCGGCAGCTGGGAAATCTGCTGAAAGATCTGCGCGGACAGGGGATCACGGTTCTGATGGTTACGCATGATGTGGAATTTGCAGCGGAAGTTTCTGACCGGTGCGGGCTGTTTTTCGATCATGAGATCACATCGGTGGATACCCCGGAAGAATTTTTCTGTAACAACAATTACTATACGACTGCGGCAAACCGGATCTCGCGGCAGCAGTATGAAAATGCTATTACCTGTGAGGAGGTGATCGAACTGTGCAGACAGAACGGAAGGAAATCTATTCGATAAGACGGGAATTTGGCTGGCTGTTTCTGGTGGCTGGTGTGGCGGGAATCGTTTTCATGGGTGTACTTTTATTCCGGCAGAGGCGGTATAATCTGATCTCGGCTGTGATCACGTTGTTCGCTTGTCTGCCGTTCTATTTTGCCTACGAGAAACGGGAGGGCAGTATCCGCCGGATGGTGATGCTGGCGGTGATGACGACGATGACGGTAACCGGACGGTGTGTGTTTGCGCCGGTTCCTTATTTTAAACCGACGATTTCAATCGTGATCCTGTCCGGGCTTTATATGGGACCGGAAGCCGGTTTTCTGGTAGGATCGCTGTCCGCGGTAATCTCCAATATTTTCTTCGGACAGGGACCCTGGACACCGTTTCAGATGCTGACCTGGGGAATTATCGCCATGATTCCGGGGCTTCCGATTTTCCGGAAAACACTCCGGCACCGGATTCCGCTGGTTTTATATGGAATCTTCGCAGGGATGGCATATTCCTGGCTGATGGATATCTGGACGGCGATCAGCTGGTACGGATCCTTTACCTGGGAGGGTTACCGGGCAGCGCTGATCTCTGCGATTCCGGTTGTTGTGGTATACTGTATCTCGAATGTTATATTTCTGATGATTCTGTTAAAGCCGATCGGAGAAAAACTGGAACGGATTCAGATCAAACATGGGATTTTCTGATAAAAGAATGGGGGAGAACATAATGATTTATGTCAGTCATCTGCTACGGGATGAAGAGATGAAAGAACTGGTGGAAGAATTGCAGGTGGGGGTGGAAAGCATTGAGTTTTCCATCTCCGAGAATTTGGATCATCTCTCTGAATATATCAAAACGTACAGAAAGCGTTTACAATTTATCGGAACCAGGGAGCTTACGCTTCACGGTCCGTTTCTGGATCTGAACCCGGTTGCATATGATTCCCGGGTGCGGCGGGTGACGATGGAGCGGTTTATCCAGTGCTACGAGGCGGCACAGGAACTGGGTGCAAAGAAGATCGTCTACCATACTTGTTACCATCCGGGCATCTATTTTCTGATCGGCTGGGCGGAACGTATGGAGGAATTTTTTCATGAATTTCTTGCGGATCGAAAAGATATTTCCATCGTTCTGGAAAATGTCTTCGACCGGGAATGGGAACCGATCCTGGAGGTCAAACAGAGGCTCCCGGAACCAAACTTTTCCCTGTGCCTGGACATCGGTCACGCCCACTGCATGTCTCCACATCCGGTAGAAGAATGGGCGCAGAAACTGGCAGGAGAGATCACCCATCTCCACGTTCACGACAACCACGGAGAACGGGACGAACACCTTGGCCTGGGAAAAGGAACCATCCCGGTGCGGGAGGTGCTGAAGAACTTTCAGGGGAGAGAGGACTGCACATATACGATCGAATGTAATACAAAAGAAGATGTACGGATGTCCTGCAGGATGCTGCGGGAGATTCTGTGAATAAGTGTAAAGGCTTTGCTGACAGACGAAAAAGGGAGAAATCCCCGGTGGTCAGCAAAGCTTTTTTGTTTGTGCGGGGGAGGGGTAAGAAGAA
Source organism: Blautia faecicola (assembly GCF_004123145.1). NCBI lineage: Bacteria > Bacillati > Bacillota > Clostridia > Lachnospirales > Lachnospiraceae > Blautia > Blautia faecicola. The sequence continues at coordinate 206,131 of NZ_SDKC01000001.1, forward strand.
AATATCAATGGACAATACCGGAGGGATATGCTAGGATAAAACCAAGCATAGTATTTCATTTCAGAGAATTTCAAATCAAATCTAAAAAATCAAAATTCCAAATCAGGAAATATCTCCATGCTTAATTAAAAATTGAAAAATAGCAGAGAGATGAAGCATGTCTGTATGTAGAAGGATTCGTTCTGAGAATCTGGTTATATTCTTTTGGTCCTATATAAGAAAAGAAAGTTGCAGCTGTGAAAGGGTGGAACAGTTGCAGAACAATATACACAAGTAAGCATATACATGAGAAAATCTCCTGCGTAAAAAGGAGGTTTTGTGTGGGAAACACAGATGTGGTAACAAAAAATTATATGAGGCAGAATACGGTGTTTGCGGACGCCTGTAATTATCTGATCTATGGCGGAAGAAATATCGTAGATCCGGAAAAACTGACAGAGCTGGATCCAACGGAACTTGGCGTCCTGTTTGAAACGGACAGTTCTGTGCGCGATATGGATAAACCGGAAACGATCCAGAAATACCGGGATGTTCTGAAATCAGCAGTGATTATGCAGGATGACCGGGCAGCGTATCTGATCATTGGTATCGAAAATCAGACGGATATCCATTACGCCATGCCGGTGAGAAACATGATCTATGATGCGTTGCAGTATGGAAAACAGGTCGACGAGACATCAAGGAAGAACCAGAAAGAGAAGATGAAAAAACCACGCAACCGTGGAGAGTATCTGTCCGGCTTCTACAAAGAAGATAAACTGATTCCGGTGATCACGTTTGTGATCCACGTTGGAGCAGATGAATGGGACGGACCAATGTCCATCAAAGAAATGATGGATCCGCAGGATGAGACGTTGCTGGAATATATTCAGGATTACCGGATTCATCTGATCGATCCGGCACGGCTGACGGAGGAAGAACTTGGGAAGTTCAGGAGCAGTTTACGGGAAATATTGAGCTGTGTGAAATATTCGAAAGACAAAGAAAAACTGAAAGAGTATTTACATGGTAGTTCACGAATCCCGGATCTGGATATTTCTGCAAATTTGGTTTTGAAAAGTATTATAGGACTGCCAGCGAATATGGAAACAGGAAAGGAGGAATTTAATATGTGTAAAGCAATAGATGACTGGATAGAAGAGGAAAGAAATGAGGGAAAAAGTGCAAACTAAATGTCAGTATATCATGATATCATATTTTCAACAGAATAAAAGAAAACACGCTGATGTGAATAGAGTCCTGTAAAATGTGGAAAAATCCAGTTCGAACTTTGGTAAATGTGGACAATGTGTGTGCAGGACAGGTTGTAGAGAAGACCGGAACATGATAAGATAGGAAACACAGAAGAGATATTATAATCATGTGGCAACAAACAGAGAAAAGAGGAATTATCATTATGAAATACAATTCTGTCCTGGACTTACACACTCATACAATCGTCAGCGGACACGCGTACTCCACGTTAAGAGAGATGGCAAAAGCAGCCTCCGATAAAGGGCTGGAGCTGTTGGGAATCACGGAACATGCACCGAAGATGCCGGGAACCTGTCATCTGTTTTATTTTGACAATCTGCGGATCGTACCGAGAGAACTGTATGGCATCGAACTGGTACTGGGGTCTGAGGTCAATATTCTGGATGCGAAAGGAACCGTAGATCTTCCGCAGAAGACTATGGAAAAGCTGGATATCATCATCGCCAGCCTGCATACCCCGTGCATGGAGCCGGGAAGCCGTCAGGAGAACACGGAGGCCTATCTGAATGTGATGAAGAACCCGTGTGTCAACATCATCGGCCACCCGGATGACGGAAGATATGAGGTGGACTATGAAGCGCTGGTACAGGGAGCAAAAGAATACGGAAAGATCCTGGAACTAAATAACCATTCCATGGATCCCGGCTGCAGCCGTATCCATGCGGTGGAGAACGATACGATCATGTTAAACTACTGCAAAAAATATCAGGTACCGGTCGTGATGGACAGCGATGCCCACTTTGATACACTGATCGGGGAATTCGATATGGCAAGAGAACTGCTGACAAAACTGGACTTTCCGGAAGAACTGGTGCTGAACCGCTCAGCAGAAGAAGTGAAAAAATATCTGAAGAAGTAAAATTTACAGACTTTACAAATACAAACGTATATGCTACGATAAACTATAGTCATAAACAAAAACACCGTGACGAAGAGAGTACATGCACGACTGTCATTACAGAGAATTCCCGGAGGCTGAGAGGGAAGTGACAAGGTGAATGGAAGATGGCTTCTGAGAGGCGCACCGAGCCGGAAGGTTAGGCTGCGACAGGATCCGCCTGTTATAGCGGCAGAGTATAGCAGTACAGCAGTACTTGGCGAGGTTTCTTTCGTGAGAAAGAGACGAAGAGAAGTGGTAACACGGTATCATATCCGTCTTCTTACAAACAGTAAGAAGGCGGTTTTTTTACGCGAGCAACGAGCCAAAGTCCGTGCTTGCACGAGACCTTGGCGACTGCCGCGGTAACCTGAGAAACTCGCGGAGCGTGTTTCTCATAGTATGCGTGAGCAAGGAGGAACCAAACATGGCAAAAGAAAAATTTTATATGACAACGGCGATCGCCTACACATCCGGTAAACCGCATATCGGAAATACCTATGAGATCGTACTGGCAGACAGTATCGCCCGCTTCAAAAGACAGCAGGGATACGATGTATTCTTCCAGACCGGTACTGACGAGCATGGTCAGAAGATCGAGCTGAAAGCCGAAGAAGCAGGCATCACACCGAAGGAATATGTAGATAACGTATCTACAGAGATCAAAAGAATCTGGGATCTGATGAACACTTCTTATGACAAGTTCATCCGTACCACAGATGATTATCATGAAAAACAGGTACAGAAGATTTTCAAAAAGCTGTACGATCAGGGAGATATCTACAAAGGACATTACGAAGGAATGTACTGTACCCCGTGCGAATCCTTCTTCACAGAGTCTCAGCTGGTAGACGGAAAATGTCCGGACTGCGGACGTCCGTGTACACCGGCAAAAGAAGAAGCATATTTCTTTAAAATGAGTAAATACGCTCCGCGCCTGATCAAATATATTAACGAACATCCGAAGTTCATCCAGCCGGTATCCAGAAAGAACGAGATGATGAACAATTTCCTGCTTCCTGGACTGCAGGATCTGTGTGTATCCCGTACTTCCTTCAGCTGGGGTATACCGGTAGACTTTGATCCGAAACATGTAACTTATGTATGGCTGGATGCGCTGACCAACTACATCACCGGTATCGGCTATGACTGCGACGGCAACAGCTCCGAATTGTTCAACAAAAACTGGCCGGCAGACCTGCATCTGATCGGTAAAGATATCATCCGTTTCCATACGATTTACTGGCCGATCTTCCTGATGGCTCTGGATCTGCCTCTGCCAAAACAGGTATTTGGTCATCCGTGGCTGTTACAGGGCGATGGCAAGATGAGTAAATCCAAAGGAAATGTGATCTATGCCGATGATCTGGTAGATTTCTTCGGTGTAGATGCTGTCCGTTATTTCGTTTTGCATGAGATGCCGTTTGAAAACGATGGTGTGATCACCTGGGAGCTGATGGTAGAGAGACTGAACTCTGATCTGGCCAACACCCTGGGTAACCTGGTAAACCGTACCATCTCCATGTCCAACAAATATTTTAACGGTGTGGTAACAAAAACAGGTGTGGAAGAAGACGTAGACGCTGATCTGAAAGCAGTCGTAACAGGAACCAAGGCAAAAGTAGCTGCCAAGATGGAAGACCTGCGTGTGGCGGATTCTATCACAGAGATCTTCAACCTGTTCAAACGCTGCAACAAATACATTGACGAGACCATGCCATGGGCACTGGCAAAAGACGAAGCGAAAAAAGACCGTCTGGCAGAAGTTCTGTACAACCTTGTAGAAAGTATCACCATCGGTGCTTCTCTGCTGGAATCCTTCATGCCGGAAACCACAGAAAAGATCCTGGCTCAGTTAAACGGAGAAAAGAGATCTTACGAAGAACTGGATCAGTTCGGTCTGTATCCGTCAGGAAATAAAGTAACAGACAAACCGGAGATCCTGTTCCAGCGTCTGGATCTGAAAGAAATTCTGGAAAAAGTGGAAGCTATGAAAGCTGCACAGGCAAAAACGGAAGTACCGGAAGAGCCGGTAATTGATATCGATGCAAAAGAAGAGATTACCTTCGATGATTTCGGAAAAATGCAGTTCCAGGTTGGTGAGATCATCGCCTGCGAAGAAGTGAAAAAATCCAGAAAACTGCTGTGCTCTCAGGTGAAGATCGGCAGCCAGGTAAAACAGATCGTATCCGGTATCAAAGGACACTATACCGCAGAAGAGATGGTAGGAAAGAAAGTCATGGTCCTGGTGAACCTGAAACCTGCAAAACTGGCAGGCGTACTTTCCGAAGGTATGCTGTTATGTGCAGAAGATGCTGACGGCAACCTCTCTCTGATGGTTCCGGAAAAGAAGATGCCTGCAGGCGCAGAGATCTGCTAGAAAGTGTGAAACGACATGATATTTGAAAGTCATGCACATTATGATGATGAGGCTTTTGACGAAGACCGGAGCGAACTGCTGGATGCCCTGCCTGCGCAGGGCATCGGCAGAGTGATCAATGTATGCGCGGAAGTAGAAGGCTGGGACCGTACCGTGGATCTGATGGAACGCTATCCGTACATTTACGGTGCGGTAGGCGTGCATCCGGATGATGTGGGCGCACTGGATGAAGAGAAGATCCGGCGGATGCATCAGATCTGCCAGATGGAAAAGACGGTGGCAGTAGGAGAGATCGGTCTGGACTATTACTGGGATAAAGAAAATCACGAAAAACAGATCTACTGGTTTGAACGGCAGCTGGAGGTAGCACGGGAGGAGAAACTTCCGTTTATCATCCACAGTCGTGATGCGGCCAAAGACACGCTGGATACCATGAAACGACTTCACGCCGGGGATATCGGCGGTGTGGTACACTGCTTTTCTTACGGAAAAGAGATGGCAAGGGAATACCTGGATATGGGGCTTTCCCTCGGCATCGGCGGTGTACTGACATTTAAGAATGCAAGGAAACTGGTGGAAGTCGTAGAATACGCTCCGCTGGAATCTCTGCTCTTAGAGACAGACAGCCCGTACCTAGCACCGATTCCAAACCGCGGAAAGCGGAACTCTTCGCTGAATATTCCATATGTAGTGGAAAAAATTGCAGAGATTAAGGGAGTATCCAGGGAAGAGGTCGAAGAAGTCACCTGGAAGAACAGTTTCCGGGTCTTTTCAAAAGTAAACTAACGGTGCATCTTTATCTTTCTCAAAGAAAAATGCTGATAATTATAATTCTTGAAGTGCCTGTGGAACTTGCGGAGCTTCTCGGCGAAAATGCGCCGGGCCTCCCGGAAGGACTTGCAATATACTTAGCTTCTGATGGCAGGGAAGGAGATACTTATGCAGTATATTCCGGAAACTTAAAAGTGGAAGATGAAAGGGCACAGTTTGATTTAAAATTGAAAGATGAGACGGTGATCCATGTAGACTATGATGGTGAATATCGATATTCTTTTGAATAAAAGAAGAGATTGCAATTATCAAATAGTTTTGTTAGAATAGCCGTAGACATTACTGGGAAAAGCTAGGCGGTTAGTCCTCTTACAGAGGGACTGAACCCTCTGATTACATAGAAATCCTGAAAAGGAAATCTGGGAAAGGAGGGCAAACTATATGACTGATTATGAAATGCTTTCTATCATCTTGATGATATTGAGCATTGTTGTATCAATTTTAATTGTGTACATAAATCAATCAAAAAAGTAACCGCCCCTCGCCAAGGTTTGCGGTTACTCTTTTAAGACCAATAATTTGGGATTAGCTGTCTACCAGTAATGTCCTTTTTATATTTATATGATAGCAGATGAATATAAAATTGTCAAATGAGGAGTTACAATATCTTCCGGCAGATTACCAGTAATGGAAGAAATACAAATATAATAAAAGGGGTCTTAGTGGCCTTTCCCTAACAAGATGTGTTTTGTCGGACAAAATGCGTATTTTGCCAAAATCCTGGGGGATTTTGAGAAGTTACTGGCAGTTTCCCGTTATGGCTTTAAGGTTATAATTGTATGGAAAGTAGCGGAATCATGTTCATAGTACATTTGCAAATTTCCGTGATATTGTTTCACAACTTTTTGAATGCTTTTCATTCCGAACCCATGTCTGCCTGTTTCGGGTTTATGTGATACAGGAAGTCCATCCTGATCATACACAGGGGTGTATCTGCAGGAATTTATGACTATGATAACGATAAAAGAGGAATGTTCCTTCCTTTGTACAGTAAGTTCAATAAAAGAATCAGGGATATTATCTGATGATTCAACTGCATTATCCAATAAGTTACAGAACAATGATGTCAAATCGTGTGGATAAATAGATTGAACAGCACCGCTTCTGATATCCGTATGAAAAATGATATGTTTATCGCTACATTGTCGTTGATAACGGCAGAGAATTGCATTCAGCATTTCATGATCGCAGATTTTTACAGTTTCTTTTAAGTCGGAAGATTCCATGAGCTGTTGTATATAGGCATTTATTTTATCAGAGTCATTTTTTTCGTTCAGCAATTTGATAGATTGAAGGTGTTTTTTTATATCGTGAATCAGAATGCTCTGATGCTCATTTTGTGAAAGCATCATTTCATAGTATTCAACGGAATCAGATTCTTTTTGGAGCAGTAACTGCATATCTGTATATTCCTGTGACTTTTTCTGATTATAGTGGTTAATTCCGAATGCAAGCAGATTGACCATCAGCAGAAAAATGGCACAGATTGTTACCATAAAATCGGCAGGCGGGACGAAGAAAGAAGTTTTCCCAATGGCGAGGAAGGTAAACATAGTAAAAACAGAGGAAACAGGAATCAACATCAAAAGAAGTTCAGACTGCACATACTGTCCCTGATTCGTTTTTTTCCCTTGGAGTAGATGAACTAATAAATAAATGATTGCAAAAAAGAAAATCTTGCTGAAAACAGTATAAAAAACAAGTCCGACACTTGCCTCTAAGAGAAAATTCGGAAAGAATCTGGACATGATTCCGAAAGCTGCAAGTTCTGATATTCCCATAATTGATGTAAGTATCACAGAATGAAAGATTGCCAACAGTAATTTGAGTTTAAAAAGTGCAAAAAGAAAAACCGTGTTTACAACAAAAAAGCTAAAGGTATTAAGCCCCATTTCTCCAAGTAGAGACAAAAAAAATAATATTGCATAAAGAGCACTTAATATGGGCAGTCTGATTTTATTGCTGCAAGAAGGAATAAAAAGACTGGTTGCGTATTGCCACAAGGTGACGGCTTCTGTAAAAAAACTAAAAAAAAGTAAAACGATATGTTCCATTTGTGTTTACCTCATACTTTCCAGATATAACAGATAAGCGTTTTTGAACGAGCTGTATTTTCTTCGTGTAAGGTAAGCTGTAAGCTGCGGATTCGATAAATGAATGGTAAAATGATCAAAGTCTACGACGTGGTCAAGGTTAATGATAAAGCTCCGGTGTGTCTGAAAAAAACTGTTTTTGGGGAGCAGATTCAGCCAGTAATCCATAGTATAAATCGAATCAAAATCCTGCTGAACAGTATGTACAATTACTTTTCGGCTCTGTGCTTCTATAGCAATAATCTGCGAGGCAGGAAACGAATATAACCCTTGCCGGGTTTCAACAGGAATTTTGACAGTAATGGAATTGTAATATGTCAGGGCATCTTTCATATTTCGGAGAAAACGCGACCTGTCCAGAGGTTTGGAAAGATAACGGAATACATGAAAACGCATTGCATCATCCAAATATTCGGAATAGGAGGTAACCACAAAAATGATAACATTTTTGTTTGCTTTTTTTAATTCATTCCCTATATAGATTCCATTCATGCCGGGCATTTCAATATCCAGAAAAACAAGATCTTTTTCTTCACTATCAGCTAATAAAGATTCACCGCTAGTAAAGGAAACTAATTCGGGACATTTAATATGATTTGATTTAAAGAAGGATTCAATGAATTTCTGCAATTGTTCAATTATCAAAGGATCATCATCACAAATTAAAATACGCATTTTTGTACCTGGCTTTCTATAATAAAATAATATAGATATATCATATCATATAAAAATTTCAAATGCAAAAATGCGTATGAAAAGACAAATTAATTACAAATTTGGTTCATTATGTGCTTTACTGTTTCTTTTTACAAGAAGTTCGATAAAGTCTCCGGCAAGTTGTATATCAGCTTGAGTACATAAACGTAGTTTGTCAATAATATCCTGTGGAATATTATAAGCGTGCATATTGCCGAGCAGAAGGTAGTCTGGGGTAACATTGAGCAGATTACAAATCCGAATAAAAATGTCCAGGCTTGGTTTTTGCCGTCCGTTTTCGATTGATGACATATGGTTATTAGATATATTTAGCTGTTCGGCAAGTTCAGCCTGCTTGATTCGTAATTCTTTTCGGCGTATTTTGATACGGTTTCCCATATCTTCATATTGAAATTCTATTTATCCCACCTTCTTTCAACAGATTTTTCAATAGAATTTTACCAATAGAACCGAATAAAAAGAAGAAACAGATAAAGAACTATTCTGATATACATTGAATAAAATTAATTTTATACATAAATACTTCTGTATTACATACTATTTTTGACGGAAAACAGGAAGAAGAGTCCAATATTGAATAAAATTGTTCCACTCATTACGGAGGGGGCGAATATTTGATTAAAGTGGTATATGATTGTTTGTGTGAAAATCAATGACAATTTTTGGAAGAAAGGAGTGAGGTCAGTATGAAGAAACAGGTAACAAAAACAGTTGCAAAAGGGATGAAATCAGCATTAGATGTTGTGCTGCGCACAGAAGCCAACACAGCCTCCTGCGTAATTATGTATCAGCCAAAAGCGCCGAAGGAATTAACGAAATACAGGAGAACTAAATAATGGGAAAATGCACAGATGCAGTGACTAATTGGATGATACGGTGTCATGTAATACATGAAGAAGATAAAGAACTTTACAAGTATGCGATACATAGTTTTTTTCTATTGCTCTCACCTCTTATTCTTGCAGGAGGCATTGGCTTTTGCGTAGGAAGTGTAAAACATGGATTTGCGGTTATTTTACCATTTATAGTTCTGCGAAAATTTAGTGGTGGTTATCATGCGAAAAATTTACACACTTGTATTTTGGGATCGGGTTTTCTACTGCTTTTGTGCATAATATGTTCAATACATGTGCAATGTGATTGGAGGTTGGCAATTACTACGGCTATTGCTTCTGTTAGTTTGATTGTATTTAGTCCAATGGATAGTGAAAATAGAAGAATTGATAGGGATGAAAGAAGGTCATATAAAAAAATGACAGTGTTCTGTGTGACCGTTTTTGGAGTATTAGATATAATTTTATTTTTGTTAGGAAAGTACATCTATACAAGCTGTTTTTCTATTGGAATATTATTGACAGCAGGTCTGCAAGTGCCCTGTATTGTAAAAAAGGGGAAATCGACCAAAAACGGACTGTAAGTGTCGTTTGGTGCAAATGGGATTGAAATCATAAAAAAAATAAAGATAATAAAAGTTGTCATTGATTTTACTAAAAGACTATAAATGAGTAAATCTGCAATATTGCACAAATCGAAAACACCTTCTGTAGAATGAGGTACAATTGAGGTATGAATAAACAACGTATTCATTCCGACAGGAGAGTGTCTGTTATAAACAGTGTATATCATTCTAATCGGATACAGGGAACAGAATTTAACTTTAAGGGAATATTCAGCGATATTGGCTGATTACGTCTCGGCTTCATAATATGTGGTATATGTATTCTGGAAAATACTGCACTTATAAAGAGGGCTATCAATAGTTTAAAAACACATCCGTATGGAACAGCGCTGTAATCTTCACTCATTTATTAAAAATGGAGTGAAGATTACAGCGCTGTTTTTGAATTGTTTTTCCGACAGATCAAAAGTAAGCTTGCTCTGGATAAATACCAGCTCTCGTTCTAAGCAGGGAATTCAGCGATACTGGCTGATCATGTCACTGGTTCATTACATGTGCTGTATGCATTCTGGAAAATACTGCACTTTTGAAGATGGATATCAGTATTTTCAGAATCAGGTCAGGATAGAACGACTCAGCAATCTTCATGTTTTTATTAAAAATGGTGCATCACTGGAAGATGTTCTTAGGATGGTGGGGTGACTTTTTGTAAATTTCAATATTTGCTCATTTATAGTTGATAATAAAAAATAGTGAGGGATTGAATATGGAAATTTTGATGATTGAGGGTAATCCTTTTTGGGTAGAACCGAATGGACTTACAAAGCATGTGGAGGACTTGTCCAGCCAGCTCGTAAAACAATATGGTGACAGTGTAACCGTTTTAAGCGCTGCTGATTTTGATGATCAGGAAAAGATACACATTATTTGGAAAAATGGTGTTAGATATTTTTTGATGAACCGTACGATTGGAAAACATTTGCTAAATGATTTTCCAAATCCTATGCCACCGATGTGTGCGTGGGTTAGTAATAATCTTTTCGTAGCCACATGTGTGCGTGAATTGAATGATTTGCTTAGGGATAGCAATTTTGATTTGATTCACGTCCATGACTATTTTTTGTTGAATGCGTTGGAACTCATTCTTAAAAAAATTAATATTCCGGTGGTGGCAACTGTTCATGCTATTAACGATTTTCCTAACCATTTTGGCGAAGGAATGCGAAATTATATGCTTCGTAATGCTACAAACGTAATCGTGGTTAGTGAATGGTTGAGAGATGTGGTATTGGAACGTTTTCAGTTTATGCATCCAGAGGTAATTCAGGTGATTGCCAATGGCGTTTCTATGCCCGATGAAATGCAAAATATAAGCGGTAATCATAATAACTATATTACTTTTTCGGGAAGATTAGAATATAAAAAGGGTGTAGATATCCTTATTAATGCATATGCAACAGCATTGGAAAAAGATGAAACGTTACCGGATCTAGTTATTATGGGTGATGGTACAGGTAGAAGGAATTTCGTCAAGATTGCACAGGAGTTATGGATCAGTCATCGGGTTCACTTTACAGGGATGATTTCAAATCTAGATGTACATCAGAACTTGATAAATTCAGCTATGCATGTAGTACCGAGTTTGGCTGAGCCATTTGGAATTACAGCAATCGAATCTATGTTAGATGGTACGCCGGTAATTGCAAGTAATTCGGGCGGGTTGAAAGAAATTGTGGAAGATGAAAAAACTGGATTATTAGTATCCCCGGGTGACGTAGATATGTTAGCATCGGCCATACTCCGGCTTTGGCAACATCCAGAATTACGCAAAAAGTTGGCTGGTGCTTCAATAGAGAAAGCCAGAAACGTATATACATGGGAGAATGTGTCTGCGTTTACTCGCAATGTGTATACCCAAGCTATTGCAAACGGTAATGGATGTTGATATTATCATTGAGATTCAAAATATTGAGACAGGAGATATGAAACATGAGTTTAATTGAAGTTAATTCTTTGTGTAAAAATTATAAAATTGCAGATAAAGAGCAAGGTCTATCTGGAATGTTGAAACACATTGTTGCCCCTAAATATCATATGAAAGAAGCAGTAAAAGATATAAATTTTACCGTAGAAAAAGGTGAGTCGGTAGCATATATTGGATCTAATGGTGCCGGAAAATCAACCACAATTAAAATGCTGACTGGTATTTTAAAGCCAACTAGTGGAAATATTTGTATAAATGGATTAGATCCTTATAAGCATCGTATTCAAAGTACCAAAAATATAGGTGTAGTATTTGGACAAAGGACACAGCTATGGTGGGATATTCCTATTAGAGAATCTTTTTCTATGTTAAAAGAGATTTATGAAATACCCAACTCAGTGTACGATGCCAATATTAAATATTTTGGTGAGATATTGGGTGTGTCGGAGTTTATGGGATATCCTGCGAGAAAGCTTTCCTTAGGGCAAAGAATGAGGGCGGATATAGTTGCTTCGCTGATACATAATCCACCAGTAATATATTTGGACGAGCCTACCATTGGCTTAGATGTAGCTGTTAAAGAACGCGTATGTGAATTTTTAAAAAAAATAAATAAAGAACGTGGAACAACAATATTACTTACCAGTCATGATCTGGACGATATTGAAAAGGTATGTTCCAGAATTATAGTAATTGATCACGGTAAAAAGCTATTTGATGGAGATGCCGCACTATTAAAAAGGAAATATGCTTACAACAGATGCATAGTTGTAAAAACAGCATACGATCTACCTAAAGAAAATAAAATTTGCAATGAGTTGCCGAATATAACAGTTGAAAAGACTGATTCACACGTATATGAAATAAGTTTTAATCAAGATGAATATTCTGCTTATAACATCATTCAAAAACTTTCAGAGTATTTACCAATAGTTGATTTTTCCCTTCGAGAACCAAGTGTTGAACAAGTTGTAAAGAAAATTTACAATGGCGAAATTGAACGAGAGTTTGAGGTATAAGAATGCGTAAATATTTTAAGATTTTTACTTGTGGTGTTCAAGATGCTTCTGCATACAGAGGTAATTTAATAGTAGGAGTATTGTCAAATTTTATTATAACTGCTGTTATGTTTTATATATGGAAAGTTATATATGAAACGAACGTAATCATTGACAATTATAATTGGGAAGACATGAAAATATATCTTTTTATATCTTTTATTTGTAATTCTACGTTGTCTTGGTCAGCAGAAACGAAAATATCCAAAAAAATTATAACAGGAGAACTTACATCAGACTTAATAAAACCTATGGGATTTATGAGTATGACTTTCTTTGAGACAGCAGGAGCCGGTGTTCCGGTTTCTATGATTTCCATTTTAATTATGAGTATTGTTGCAATTTTTATGAAAATTCAAATGCCAACGAACCCTATCGTTTATTTTATGTTTATTATAAGCCTTGTATTTTCTTTTGTAATTAATTTTTTTATTTCATTTATTTGTGCATTGCTTTGCTTTTGGACAGAAAATTACTTTGGTATTACAAAATCGAAGCAAGTGATTGTTAATTTTTTTTCAGGCGCTTTAATACCTCTGACTATGATGCCAGGAGTACTTCAAAAAATTGCGTATGCATTACCGTTTCAGGGGATTGTTTATATTCCTTCTTCCATATTTATGGAAAGCACTGTTGGGAGAGATGCAATGTACCTTATTTTAAGTCAAATTGTATGGTGCATAGTTCTATATATCGTACAAGTGATTTTATGGCGTTGTGCAATTAAGAAAGTGGTAATTAATGGCGGATAAGGGGGAATTAGTTTGATTAAGCAATATAAAAGGTATCTATCATTATATTTTAAAATGTTAATGCAAAGTTTTAAAACTATGCTTGAATATAAAGGCGACTTTATTTTGTTAATGGTAACAACAATTGTAGGTCAAATGTCTGGTTTGTTCTTTATTTACCTTATTTATCAAAAAGTACCTACGATTGCGGGATGGTCTTTTTGGGAAATCATATTTATATACGGAATTTTATATTTTTCAGAAGGAATCATATCTTTTTTATTTGAAGGAACATGGCTGCTGAATGGGTTAATCAATCACGGAGAATTGGATCGGCTTCTTTTGCGCCCCGTGCCAATAGTTGTACAAGTACTGTCAATGAAAATGAATTTTGATGGTTTGGGCAAGATAATTTTAAGTATTGTTATTATGTCTCAGGCACTGATGAATATATCAATACAGTGGAATATTGGAAAAATAATCATGCTGATTGTTTTTGTGGTATCAGCGTCTGTTATTCGAGTATGCTTAAATATCGTGGCAAATAGCAGTTCTTTTTGGCTAAAAGGCTCCAGAAACTCCCTGCCTCATATGGTGTATACGATTTGGGAATTTGGAAAATACCCAATTAATATTTTTAGCGGTGCAATTCAGTTTATACTTTTAACAATTTTACCATATGCTTTTATGGGTTTTTTACCTGCAGCATATATGTTTGATAAACCGATTTATGCATCAGTAGCACTTATAACACCAGTAGTTGCATTTATTTGGATTATTATATCTGTAGTTGTATTTAGATTAGGCCTTAATAGATATGAAAGTACAGGAAATTAGGAGGGTTTTATGAAAATAGCAATTATATCAAGTGTTTATGAACAAACACCACCATTAAGGTATGGTGGAATAGAAAGAGTATTAGACTTTTTGGTAAAGGGACTTAAAACAAAGGGGCATGATGTGACATTGTTTGCAACAGGGGATTCCAGTTCTCCTTGCAATTTAGTTCATTTTTTTGATCATCCAGTTGTGCCGTACGAGCCGAATGCTCAAATTATTCATTCGCAAAAAGCATGCAGATATATCAATGAACATAACTTTGACATCGTGCATAATAATGTGGATATTTCAGTTGGTTTAAAAGATTTGCTGAAAGTTCCCATGGTGCATACATTGCATATGGATGTATTAAGCAAAAGTAAGCAGTTTATTTTTAGTCATTTTAAGGATGCAAATTATGTGGCTATTAGCGATAAGCAAAGGCAAAATGCTGAAAGTTATGGACTAAATGTTGTATCTCGCATTTACAACGCAATAGATGTAGAAAATTACAGCCCTTCTTTACATAGAGGAAAGTATTTGGCTTATTTAGGAAACTTTGCTCCTTTTAAAGGACCTCATATTGCTATCCCTGTGTGTTAGGATAGTTGTCAGTGAAAGATAATTACTTTTGTGGTAGTATAGAGCCATCACAGGAAGGAGCTTTCACTATGAACTATAGTCCAGAATTAAAGGATGCACTCCTTAGAAGGATGCTTCCACCAAACAATGAATCCATTACCAAGATTTCCAGGGAAGAAGGTATCTCTGAACAGACACTTCGTAACTGGCGGGATAAAGCCAGAAAGGAAGGTTATGCCGCTCCTGGTACAGATGCTGTCCCTGACGACTGGAGCACACAGGACAAATTTTTAGTTGTCGTTGAAACAGCAAGCATGAATGAGACGGAACTTGCTGAGTATGCCCGTAAAAAAGGACTTTATATTGAACAGATCAAAGCCTGGAAAGATGCCTGCATGAATGCAAATGGCGGTATCGCGAAGGAAGCTTCCCGGCTTAACCGTGAACTCAAGGATTCTGAAAAAGAACGCAGAAAACTTGAAAAAGAATTACAGCGCAAGGAAAAAGCTCTTGCGGAAGCGGCAGCTTTACTTGTACTGTCAAAAAAAGCAAATGCGATCTGGGGGGATCCAGAGGACGAATGATCAGCGCCCCAGACCGCGAAACTGCTGTACTGCTGATCGATGAGGCCATTGCATCGGGGGCTACCTGCAAAAAGGCATGTGACCGTCTCGGGATCACGGAACGGACTTTCTACCGTTGGAAAAAACGAAAGACAGATACGGATTCCTATGGGGATGGACGTCCTTCAGCAGATCACTCGGATCCTGCAAATAAGATATCGGCAGAGATACGCCGGGAGATCATAAGTATCTGTAACAGGCCAGAATACGCAAGCATGGCACCATGTGAGATCGTTCCTGCATTAGCCGATGAGGGGATTTATGTTGCCTCTGAATCAACCTTTTACCGTGTATTGCGGGAAGAAAAAATGTTAAATCATCGTGGACGCAGCGAAGCACCAAAACACAACCGTCCATCTACATACAGCGCAACAGCTCCGAATCAGGTGTATATGTGGGATATCACTTATCTGAATGGACCACATAAAGGGATGTTTTATTACCTGTACCTTTTTTCAGACCTTTATGACCGTAGTATCGTTGGCTGGGAAGTCTACGAAGAAGAAAGTGCAGACTGTGCCAGCAGCTTGATCAAAAGGATCTGTCTGAAACAAGGCCGGCTCACTACAGAACCGTTAGTGTTACATTCTGATAACGGCTCACCCATGAAAGGGGCAACAATGCTGGCGACACTGTATCAGCTTGGAATCACCCCTTCAAACAGCAGACCGCGTGTGAGCAATGATAATCCATACGCCGAAAGCCTATTCAAAACGCTGAAGTATCGTCCGAATTATCAGCCCAAAGGATTTGGAACACTGGAAGAGGCACGGGAATGGGTCAGCCTGTTTGTAAAGTGGTATAACCACGATCACCATCACAGTGGGTTGAAGTTTCTTACTCCATACCAGCGCCGCAGCGGCTTGTCTGATAAGATACTGGCCAAACGCAAAGAGGTCTACGAAGCTGCCAAAGCAGAGCATCCAGAACGTTGGAATGGACGTGCAACCCGTGACTGGAGTCTTCCAGATACAGTGTATCTGAATCCGGATAAGATGCCGGAGCAGCTTGAAACAGAAGCTGAAAAGACTGCTGTATCATAAAAATCAATTCATTCAAAATGCTAGCGCTCAAGCAGGGTTCTGTGCCTGACGTGATTGCCAATAAATTAGATCATTTATTGATACTCACGTCAGGTACAGAACAATATCTGATAACCTGCACGAACAAAAAATATAAATTTTTACTGACAACTACCTTGACAATCAGCGCTATTGAGATTTCCAGAAAAACAGGAATTCCATTAAAATTAGCTGGAAAAGTAAATGCAATGGGCAAAGAATATTTCGAAAAAGAGATAGAACCTTATTTGGACAATTCTAATATAGAATATGTAGGTGAGTTAAATGATGTAGAAAAAAGAGAGTTTTTAAAAAATAGCATGGGTGTATTGTTTCCATCAACATGGGATGAGCCTTTTGGTTTGGTAATTATTGAGGCAATGGCCTGCGGTGTTCCTGTTATTGGATTTCCTGTTGGCGCTGTACCTGAAATAATAAGACATGGAGAAAATGGTTTTATTGCAAAAGATGTTAATGAAATGTGCAGTTATACAAAACAGCTTAGTAATATAGATGCTCAAACCTGTCATCAGTATGTTGTAAACAATTTTAGTGTTGAAAGAATGGCAAATGAATATGAAGCTGTATTTAATAAAATTTTAAATACAAAACTATAAATGAGTAAATCCCAAATATTGCACAAAATAAAGACACCCTCTACGAAAAACAGATACGGACGTCAGCCTTGTGACCGTTGGCGGACGTGAATTTTATGTGTATCGGTATGAAGGAAAATTCAATGATATCCAAAATGCGGCAGTGATCCTCAGTTATCCGAAGGAAGCTTTTGGAAATCCCAGGGCACTGAGGGTGTTTAAATCCACTAATGCGGAGCTGTCTACACAGGAAATCCTTGATACGTACAGCAGGCGGTGGCCGATGGAACTATTTTTTGTCAAAGCAAGGGAAAACTTGCACTGGATAAATATCAAATCTTCATGCTTTTATAAAAAATGGAGCGTCGCTGGAAGCCGTTTTCGAAATGATAGGGTAATTTTGTGTAATTTTCAATATTTGCTCAATTATAGAAGAAATAAAACTGAAATAGCAGGAACAGAATTTGTTTTCCATAAATTCTGTTCCTGCTATTTTTTAATGTGATTCCTTATGCGTTCGTATTGGCTGTCAGCGCTTTTTTCTTCCAGTTTCCTCTCTTATAGAAGAGGAATGTCAGCAGCGCACCCATACACCAGCATACCAGCAGGGAGATCCACAGTACCTGATATCTTCCGTTTGGAAGTTCCGGGGTTCTGGTGAGGAAAGCAAGACCGTAAGCCAGAGGTACACGGATCACAACGGTGGTGATCATAGAGATCCACATGGGGGTCATGGTATCACCTGCTCCGCGCATGACGCCGGAGAGGGACTGGGTGATGGCCATGGCAAGGTAGCCAACGGCGAGTATCTTCATCATGTTGGCACTGAGAGTTACCAGTTCCGAGGTATCGGTAAAGATTGCCATCAGGTTTTTGCCGAAGACCAGGATCAGAAGAGTGATCACCGCGGAGGTTCCCAGTGCAATGGCGGTTCCCTGACGGGCTCCCTGCTCCACACGGTCCATGCGATGTGCGCCCACATTCTGTCCGGCGTAGGTAGTCATGGCAGTTCCGAAAGAAAAGTTTGGCATCATTGCAAAACCATCCACACGCATGATGATCACGTTGGCTGCGATGACCATCTCACCGAAACTGTTGGTCAGAGACTGTACGATAACCATGGCCATGGAAAAGATGGCCTGGGTGATACCGGAGGGGAGTCCCAGCCGGATGATCTCCAATGTGTATTTCTTTTTCATCTTCAGATGGCGGAATTTAAAATCAAAAATATCTGTCATCCGCAACAGTTTCCAGAAACAGAGGATCGCGGATACTGCCTGTGCGATGACGGTTGCATAGGCGACACCGGCGACACCCATCTGTAAGCGGGAAACGAAGACGATATCCAGAATGATATTCAGGACAGTTGCCACCAGAAGATAGAGCAGTGCCGAGATGGAATCGCCGAGTCCGCGAAGGATTCCGCAGAGGATATTATAATAGGCACTTCCCATGCAGCCAACCATCAGAATGACCAGATAAGAGGTACACCAATCAATGATGGAATCAGGCGTATGAAGCATCTCCAGAAGCGGCCTCGAGAGGACGGCGCCCAGAAACATAATAATCAGGGAAGAAATTGCGGTAAGTGTGACGCAGTTACCGATCGTCATGGACAGCTCTTCCCGTTGTCTTGCACCAAAATACTGAGATACCATAACGCCGGCACCTACGGAGATTCCTACAAAAAGTACCAGAAGCAGGTTCAGGATCGGGCTGGCGCTTCCTACTGCCGCCAGGGCGTTGTCGCCCACGTATTTTCCGATGACAATACTGTCCACGG
Source organism: Blautia faecicola (assembly GCF_004123145.1). Classification (NCBI taxonomy): domain Bacteria; kingdom Bacillati; phylum Bacillota; class Clostridia; order Lachnospirales; family Lachnospiraceae; genus Blautia; species Blautia faecicola. Next base: position 224,919 of record NZ_SDKC01000001.1, read on the forward strand.
TGTTGTAAAGCTGCTGAGCGATATTGCCGATCAGCATGGGGATCGTAAAAATTACAATCTTCTCCCAGGGTTTTCCCACCGTCATATCGGACGGCGCGAAAAGTTCTTTGATGGTCATAAGTGTTGTACTCCTTTTTGATGTAAAATTTTGTTAGATACCGGTATTGGGTAAAACTGGTTCTCTTCATACTCATAGTATAACGCATTGTAAGGTGGATGACCATCCGTCTGTTTGGTATATATGCAAAAAAATGAATATTGACAAAGAGACAGAGACTATTGTACAATCAAACCTAATAAAAAGGAGTAACCTATGTTTGGGAATCTGCGTTTGTAGTGTTGTCAGTAAGGTGGAGCCATCCGGTACTTCAGGAAAACGGTGAGACTTTTATTGTAGTATTTGATATGCAATAAGAGTTTTTTTATTTTACGGGAAATTGCTATTCTTTGTTTTGCGATTTTTGTAACTATCCGGAAAATTCCTAGAATACATATAAAACAAAAGGAGGAAAAAGATATTGGATTTAAGTAATTTATCTATTAAAAAAATACGGGAGCTTATTGTGTTTACGGCACTTCTTGTTATTGCCCTGTGGAAGTTTGATGTGGTACTTGATGTGTTGAAAACAATATGGCAGATTGTATTTCCGTTTATACTTGGCGGAGCGATTGTGTTTGCGATCAATGTGCCAATGAGTTTTCTGGAAAAGAAAATTTTTGAAAATGTAAAAAAAGAAAATAAGGCAGTGAAAAAACTGGCAAGACCGGTCAGTCTGCTTCTCACGATCGTATTGGTGGTTGGCGTGATCGCATTGGTGATGATTGGTGTGATTCCTCAGCTTACGAAGACAATGGGAACTTTGATGATAAATATCACAGATTTTATTCCGCAGATTAAAATCTGGATTCGCGATTTTTTTCACGATAACCGGGAAATTATGAAGCTGGTAGACCAGGTGCAGTTTAACCCGGATCAGGCAATCAGGTGGGGGATAAGCCTGCTTGGAAATGGCGCGGGAAATATGATGAATACAACAGTGTCAGCGGTGGGATCCGTAGTCAGCGGACTGGCAACCTTTTTTATTGCGTTCTCCTTTGCCTGTTATGTCCTTTTTCAGAAAGAAAAGCTGCATGTACAGATCAGGAAAGTGCTTTTTGCTTTTTTTTCAAAACAAAAAGCAGATGCATTTCTTAAAGTCTGTTCTCTGACGTACCGGACATTCGCAAACTTTCTTACGGGCCAGTGTCTGGAAGCTGTGATTCTCGGCTGTATGTTTGTTGTTACACTGAGCGTTTTGAGAATGCCGTATGCACTTTTGATCGGAGTTCTGATTGCATTTACAGCATTGATTCCTATTTTTGGTGCTTTTATCGGGTGTGCCGTAGGAAGTTTTTTAATCTTTATGGTAAGCCCGAAGCAGGCAATTATATTCATAATAGTATTTCTGGTGCTGCAGCAGATTGAGGGAAATCTGATTTATCCTCATGTTGTCGGCGAATCTGTAGGGCTTCCGTCAATCTGGGTGTTGGCAGCGGTTACGATCGGCGGAAATCTTATGGGGATTGTAGGTATGCTTGTTTTTATTCCGCTGCTGTCGGTGGTCTATACTATTTTTCGGAAAGTTGTGTATCTGCGCCTGAAAAAACGACATATTAAACAGGTGACAGCGACAGACATAGAGGAATATACAGAAAAGGAAACTGCCAGTACGGAAAAAATATAAAGAATTAAATTTGGGTCTTTTTCAACAGAAAAATGGAAAGCAGAGGGAGATAATCACAGCGCCTGGCTATGATTATCTCCCTCTGTTTTTCGTAACCTGAAAGGATTCTATACCGTATCCGCCAGCTCCATGGTGCCTCTTGCTTATAAAGAGAGAAGGTGTTATTACCGGAATGGAATTTCCCTAGTCTCATGGTGCGATGATACAGGCGGGAGAAATCCGTCATGGACCTCTGGAGATTGTGGAATCCGGTGTTCTGTTTTTGTTTTTGGTTCCTACAGATTCCTCCAGAGTGATTACACAGAGAGCGCTTAAGTTTGTTGAGAAGTGGAAGGGGACAGCAATTGTTCTGGATTATGCAGACTTTGCTATGGGACTTCATGATGATCTGGCACCGTTCGTTATGTTTGTACCGCTGGAATGGTTCTGCTATTATTTTTCGATAGTAAGAGATCATAGTCCGGATGACCGCAGATATTATGGGGTTGTTGAATATTGATCAGGCAAATAAATTTACTAAAGACGAAAGAAAATGGACTGTTTTGTGATAAAACAATCCATTTTCTTTATATAAATTTACTAAATAACAGGTAGGATAAATTATACAAAAGTGATAAAAATATGTATTATTACAAAAAAACAGAAGAATATCCAATTATATTGTTGACAAATCCTATTATTTCAAGTAATGTGATGGTATAAGGAATGGAAATAAATTTACTAAATAAAAAAGAAATATTAACTAAATTACATCGGAGATAAATGTACAGTCAGACGATGGGATTTAATTAATCAAGAGGTGGGAATATGGCTACCATACGAGATGTCGCCCGGAGGGCCGGGGTATCTGCAGCATCTGTATCCAGAGTTCTGAAAAATGACACTACCTTTTCTGTATCTCAGAAGACAAGGGAAAGGATTCTGGAGGCGGCAGGCGAACTGGGATACAACAAATGTTTTGAATACTCAGCCATTCAAGGTGCAAGAGGAACCATAGGGGTTATGCTTTTGTATGGCGAGGAAGAAGTGGAAGATAAATTTTATCAGATTATCCGCGTGAATATAAAGATGGAACTTGAAAAAAACGGATTTAAAGTAAAAGAGGTCTTTGAATCTATGCTGGATGCCAACGCATCGAAGATATCCGATTATCAGGGGTTGATCTTTGTAGGATATTCCACACTCTGGTATCAAAAGAAGGTGTTCAGACAGGTTGTTCAGGGAAAGTTGCCCTGAATAAAAGTAGAAAGGGGAAAGATATGGAATACGTATACAAACACATGGATTGGAGTAACGTAGAGATCCTTGGAAGAAATCGTCTTCCGGTCAGACCGTTTTATTGTGGTTATCCGAATAAGGAATCGGCAAGACAGGGAAGAAGAGAAGAATGTTCCAATTACCGCCTGTTGAACGGACAGTGGAAATTTGCTTATTATGAGTCGCCGTTTTATGTTCCTGACACATGTATGGAGAAGGAATATGACGATCGGGAGTTTGGCATGATGCCGGTTCCCGGACACTGGCAGCTGAATGGTTATGATTATCCACATTATAATGATGCGATAGCATTGTTCCCGATTCTGGATGACCCGGGCATACAGGCAGACAATCCTACGGGTGTTTACCGGTACACTTTTCAGGAGGAGAAACAAAAAGACAGGGAATATATCCTGAGGTTTGACGGGGTTGAAAGTGCTTATCACGTATGGCTCAACGGTACATTCATAGGATACAGCCAGGGGCCTCGTAACACAGCTGAATTTGATGTGACAGAAGCATTACAGGATGGGGAAAACGTGCTGGCGGTGATCGTCTACAAATTCAGTGATGGCAGTTATCTGGAAAATCAGGATATGTGGTGGTTTGCCGGAATTATCAGAGATGTATCTCTGATCCGGAGACCGAAACATCATATGCTGGACTGGCGGATCGTATCTGACCTGGTTATGGAACAGAATGAGACGACCGGAAAGATTTGCCTGGATGCAGTGTTTGAAAATCATACGGAGGATGAGACGGCGCTTACTGTTGAGATGGAAGTAATGGACGGCGAACAGGTCATCTTCAGTGAGAGCCGCGAGATAAGTGGTAAAAAAGGCGAGACAGAATATGTGACAGAGGTAATTCTGGAGAATATAAAACCCTGGTCAGCAGAACACCCTGAGTTATATCGGGTGATCATTACCCTGAAGAAACAGGGAGAAGTTCTGGAATCCTATGGAGAGTGGACAGGATTCAGAAATATTTGTGTAAAAGACGGATTATTCCTGGTAAATGGAGAGGCTATCAAATTAAAAGGAGTAAACCGACATGACTGGAACGAAAATACAGGACGATGCATTACAAAAGAGGATATGCTGGCCGATCTGTATCTGATGAAACAGAACAATATCAATGCAGTACGAACCTCTCATTACCCGCCACATCCTGATTTTCTGGATATGTGTGACCGTCTTGGACTTTATGTGATGGAGGAAGCTGATCTGGAGTGTAACCAGATGGCGTACACCAAAAACATGAACAAGATCAGTGATGACACGATCTGGGAAAAAAGCTATGTGGATCGTGCGGAACGTATGGTAAGAAGGGATAAGAATCATCCAAGTATTCTGTTCTGGTCGCTGGGAAACGAATCGGGATTCGGAAGCAGCTTTGTAGCCAGCGGAAGATTTATAAAAGAGTATGATCCAACCAGACTGGTTCATTACGAGGAAGACAGGGATGCTTCTATAGCTGATGTGTACAGTACCATGTATACCAGACATAAGGCATTGGAAAATCTGGGAAGAGACACTGCAAAGAAGAAACCTCATGTAGTATGCGAGTATGCGCATGCAATGGGAAATGGCCCGGGAGGATTAAAAGAATACTGGGAAATATTTGAACGATATCCAAGGCTGCAGGGCGGTTTTATTTGGGAGTGGGTGGATCACGGTATTAAAAAATATGACAGCAACGGCAAAGCCTACTATACATATGGCGGAGATTACGGGGATTATCCAAACAGTGGGGCATTTTGTTGTGATGGATTGATCCAGGCAGACAGAAGGCCGACGCCTGGTATTTTACAGGTGAAAAAAGTAATGGAGCCGGTAAAATTTATTGATTTTGATAAAACTACAGGTGAAATTACAGTTTGTAATAAATATGATTTTACTGACCTGTCTCATCTTGAAGGTACATTCAAGGTTCATACACTGCAGGGAATTCTGCTGGAAGGTAAGGTGGATCTGAATGAGATAGCACCACATGGATGCAAACGCATCACGGTATATGATTCTGCGGAGTCAGGAGCATGGTGTGATGAACAAGACATCTGGCTGACGATCAAGGTATGTTACAAAGAAAAACAGATTTGGTCAGAGGAAGCTCATCATGAGGTTGCGTTCCATCAGGAATGTCTCAATAAAGCAGCTCGAAAGACAGTGAAAGAGCCGGCAGATAACGGAAGCTCCGGAGAACTGCATATGGTGGAAAAATCAGGAATTATTTATGTGGAAGGCCGGAATTTTACTGCCGAGTTTGACCGGGTTCATGGATATTTAAGTGGTTATACATTGAATGGCGAACGGTTAATCTGCAAAGGACTGGGGCTGAACTTCTGGAGAGCACCTGTTGATAATGACAAGAATGTGGCTGAAATCTGGGAAAAAGCGATGTTGAAAGCCATGACAAACCTTGTTGAAAAGGTGACGGTAGAGGAGAAGGAACAGGAAGTGGTTATCTTTGTTTCACAGATCTATGCACCGATCACTGTTGACTGGAAAATCATTGTGAAAGCGGAATATCACATTCAGGCAGATGGTCTTATAACCATGAGTTATCACGGAGTGCCAACCGGTGTGCAGCTTCCGGAGAGTTTTCCACGGATCGGTATGCGATTTGTGCTGGATAAAGCCTGTGAACAGGCAGTCTGGTACGGAAGAGGACCTCTGGAAACATATCCGGACTGTAAAGAAGGCAATGCGATAGGCTGCTGGGAGAAGAACGTGGAGGATTTCTATTTCCCTTATGTACTGCCTCAGGAGACAGGAAATCATGAGGATACTCGCTGGGCTGCATTTGTGACAGAAGCGGGTAACGGAATCTGTATCGCATCGGACAAAGAATTCTCTTTTGGCGCATTACATTATACACAGGAAGACCTGACACAGGCGACACATACAAATGAACTTCACAAAACAGAAAATATCCAGTTATCTGTTGATTATGCACAGCATGGTCTGGGAAGTGCAAGCTGGGGTGCCGAGTGTCTGGAAAAAGATAAACTGTATCCGGAACCGTTTACATTTACCTGGAAGATTTTCGGAACCGGGAAGGAATCGCTGGCAGAGCGGGCCGAGCAATACAGAAGAAAGTAAGAAAGGAAGGGAAAAGATGGAAGGAGGAAATGAAATCCAAATTCGGCAAATAGAAGCATGGTCATATTTATAAACAGAACGTAACTGTTCAGCACCTTCACAGTTACGAGCCAAAATGCATTTAAAATCACCTTCGGTGATGGCATTTTGGCTTGTATGTCTCGGGATTTTGGCATATTCATGCCAAAATACCTCGCGGTACAGTGGCTACTGAATAGTTACAACAGAACATAATAAAACGGGTGTCTGAAGTATATTCAAACACCCGTTTTAAAAAGGGTGGAGGTTTCTGTGTACGGAAAAAAAGTTATAAAACGAGATATTTATCAAATCATTATTCCGATGATACTGGAAAATATACTTCAGATTTCGGCAAACCTGGTAATCACGGCAATGGTTGGACGGTTGCTTGCAAATGACATTTCCGCACAGGGAATCTGTATCCGGATTACGGATACGTTATGGTGTTTTTATAAGGGAGTGGCAATCGGGGCTACAGTTTTGATCGCCCGGGCATACGGTGCGGGCAGACATCAGGATTGCAGGAAGATTGCGGAGCAGACCATACTTACGGAAATGATCATTGTGTTTGTTTTCCAGGTGGTGTTATACTTTAAGGCACCGCTTTTTCTTGGCTTTTTTTCAAAGGATCCCCAGATCCTTTCTCTGGCAGAGGGGTATATGAAGACGATCATATTCGAATTCCCGTTTGTGGTGATCACGACGGTGGTTACCGCCTCTTTCCAGGGATACGGCAATACTTTGTGCATGCTGGCTGCTTATGTGTTAAGGCTGCCTTTGATAATAATCTGGATTATCATTGCGATGGATCAGGTATCCAGATTCCTGCTCAGTGTAGGGCTGTATTATCGGATCAACAAAAAGCGTGAGCAGACGATGAACACGGTATAGAATGGGAAAAGTGAGTAAGAATACATATGAACAGAGAACTTTTAAATGACAGACTTTGTGCAAGAGGCCTTGATGACCGTCTGGGAGGATATATTATCCTGGAGGCTGCGAAAAAGGCCAAGGAAAGAGGGGGCACATGTGGAATTTATGCGGCAACTACTGTAGGGGAAGAACTGACAAAGCACGGAGCTGCCCGGAATGTACATATAAAATATCAGTGGGAGAACGGATGTGGAAGAACCTGTACGGACGCAGATGCTATTCATATGGCAGGCAGGGGGATACCTACAACAGTTATGTCCATACCTCTTCGCTATATGCATAATCCGGCAGAAGTGTGCAGTATGAAGGATGTGCAGGGATGTATTGACGTGCTTGCGGAATTTTTATGTGGAATCGGGTCTGATATTTGCCTGAAACCTCTGAAAGGATAAGGTGATTTATGAAAAAATATATGGCGATTGCCGGATTGGTATTAGTTACTGTTATCTGGGGAGGAGGATTTGTGGCCAGTGACATGGCTCTTGACAGTCTGTCGCCTTTTCAGATCATGACCATTCGTTTTCTGTTGGCTTCCGTGCTTATGGGTGGGATAAGTATCCGAAATCTTAAAGGAATAAAAAAAGAGGAAGTAACTGCAGGAGTTTTTATGGGCGCAGCTCTTTTTATTGGGTTTTCTCTTCAGATCATAGGACTGCAATATACGACTCCGTCAAAGAATGCGTTCCTCACAGCCACAAATGTGGTGATTGTTCCTTTTATTACTTTCCTGATCTGCAGGAAAAAGGTAGGATTCAGAGGTATAATAGGAGCAGTGCTGGCCATAGCAGGGGTAGGACTTCTGTCCCTGGATAAAGATCTGTCTCTGGGACTGGGTGACGGACTGACCCTTATATGTGCAGTGGGCTTTGCTTTTCAGATTTTTCTGACAAGCATCTTTGTGAAAAAGTACAGGGCATCTGTGTTGAACTTTATTCAGATGTGTACGGCAGGTATTTTATCATTGATATTCATGATTGCCTCCGGGCAGGTGCATTTTCAGGTTACTGCAAAAGGATGGTGGAGTGTTCTCTATCTCGGCATTATCAGCACAACGGTCTGCTATCTTCTTCAGACAGCATGCCAGAAGTATGTGGATGAGACAAAGGCGGCGATTATTTTGTCTATGGAGTCTGTCTTTGGAACCTTGTTCTCGGTCATGATTCTTCATGAAAGTATCACATTGCGCATGATATTGGGATGTATCATTATTCTGGCGGCGGTTATTCTGGCGAATTCAGCCACGGAGGAGACAGCGTCGTAACAATTCGTTGCGTGGTTGGGGGCAATATGGTAAGATAAACCATGAAATGCACTGACATAGCTGATGCGATTCGAAAAATATTGAAAAGTATCATGCAGAGAGGGAGTTAAGATGGCTACAATAAAAGATATCGCAGAGCGTACCGGTTTTTCCGCAGCGACAGTCTCCAGAGTTTTGAACCATGATGAGACGTTGAATGTGCAGGATGAGACCAGAATGAAAATATTTGATACTGCCAGGGAACTTCAGTATCAGGCAAAGGAAAGAAAAAGCAGGAAGCGTCACCTGACGGTTGGAGTTTATTATTCCTATTCCAGAGAGGAGGAGCTGAGAGATACTTATTATCTGACAGTCCGTCTGGCGGTAGAAAAAAAACTAGAGGCAGAGAATATGGAACGCTGTCAGATCCAGAATCTGGAGGAACTGAAGAATCTTGGAGGACTCGATGGCCTTTTGTGTCTTGGAACGTTCAGTAAGAGTATGGTAAGGCAGATAGAAGCCTTCAAAAAACCCACAGTATTTCTGGATGCTATGCCAAAAGGAGATCAGTTTGATTGCGTAGTCAATGATCTGGACAGTTCTGTGGAAGCGGTGATGGATTATCTGACAGGACTGGGACATAAAAAGATAGCATTTATTGGCGGCTATGAAGTCGACAAGGATGGCGAGGAAGTGCATGATGAACGAATGGTAACTTACAAAAAATATATGGAGCGAATCGGTGAATTCTCTCCGGCACTTGTGCGGGTGGGAAGCTTCACGCCGGAGGACGGTTATGTGCTGTGCAGGGAAATCCTGGAAGGGAAGGAGAAACCTACAGCAATATTTGCAAACAACGACTCTCTGGCAGTGGGCTGTTATCGGGCAGTCAGTGAAAAGGGACTCCGGATTCCGGAGGATGTGAGTATTGTGGGATATAATGATATAGCGGTGGCCAACTATCTGGTTCCGCCGCTGACTACAGTGCGCCTGCATATGGAATTATTGGGTGAGGAGGCGGTTTGCCTTCTTCGTGAACGCATCACATCCTCCAGGGAGATAGGGTTAAAAGTGATCGTACCTGCGAAGCTTATTGTACGTGGCAGCGCAGACAGGGTAAAATAAAAAGCGAAGCGATGTATTAATTAAAAAAGACAAAAAATATATTTGACAGAACAGAAAAAAATAATTATACTTGAACTGTCAAATAAATAGAACCGGGGAGCTTATGTGATAGGCTGAGAGGAAGTTGAAAATTTCGACCCGTATACCTGATTTGGATAATGCCAACGTAGGAACGTTATGTAAGAGAGTCGGTAACTGTGAAGCTACAGAAGAATTACGACAGATTTAACGGGAGATACTTAGGTATCTCCTTTTTTACGCGAATCCGGGTATAAAAGAATGAGATTGAGCGAGAGTTCATGAAGGGGCGCACCACCGAGGGTACGTTTCTTTGTGGACTCTTTTTTGCTTCAAGGAGGTGAGATGCAGGTGATCAAAGTAAACGGAAAAGAAATCGAACTGGAGAAGGCAACTTCTGTAGAAGTGTATCTTGAAAGTGCAGGATACCAGATGAAGCGGATTGCAGTAGAACTGAATGGCGAGATCCTTCCCAAAAACGAGTATGCGGACAGGATGTTAGAAGACGGAGACTGCATGGAGGTGGTGACATTTGTAGGAGGAGGCTGAAAATGGAGACAACGAAGGTTTTGACTAAAGAGGAAATACAGGCTGCACTTGAAGAACGTCATTCACCGGAAAAGCAAAAGAAACTGTCCGAAGGCCGGGTGACGATCGCAGGTCTCGGAGGTCTGGGATCCAACGTGGCATATGCACTTGCACGTATCGGCGTGGGCCATCTTCATCTTATTGATTTTGATGTGGTGGATATTACGAATCTGAACCGGCAGCAGTATTTTACAGAACATATCGGTATGTACAAAACAGATGCTTTAAAGTCTCTGCTTCAAAAGATTAATCCGTATATCGATATTCAGACGGATTGCATCAAAGTGACAGAAGAGAATCTGATTTCACTTTTTGAGAATGCAGGAATTATATGTGAAGCATTTGACAATCCGGAGGCAAAAGCCATGCTTGTAAATGGAATTCTGGAGCATTTTCCGGAGAAAAAACTGGTGTCCGCATCCGGAATGGCCGGGTATGGAAGCAGCAATACAATTCGTACCCGGCGATTGATGAAAAACTTCTATCTTTGTGGGGATCAGGTTACGGAACCGACCTATGGCAACGGACTGATGGCGCCGCGGGTTGCGATCTGCGCAGCCCATGAAGCCAATATGATCACCCGTTTGCTGCTTGGAGAAGAAGAAATATAGCAGCTATTCAGCAGACATTGTGAAAACAGTGAACGATTACGAAGTATAAAGAATACAGGTAACTATTCAGCAGATATTAAGTAGACAATGAACAGTTACGAAGAAGGAGAAATAAACCTATGAGTACAAAAGATACATGGAGCCTTGGAGGACATGAATTTACATCAAGATTTATCTTAGGATCAGGAAAATTTTCTTTGGATCTTGTGAAAGCCTGCATTGAAAAAGCAGACGCACAGATCATCACACTGGCACTTCGCCGTGCAAACGAAGGGGGACTTGCCAATATTTTGGATTACATTCCGGAGAATGTAACCCTGCTTCCGAATACATCCGGAGCAAGAAATGCCCAGGAGGCAGTGCGGATCGCCAGATTATCAAGAGAAGTGGGATGTGGGGATTTTGTAAAGATCGAAGTTGTACACGATTCCAAATATTTATTACCGGATAACTATGAGACGATCAAAGCAACAGAAATCCTTGCAAAGGAAGGATTTGTAGTTATGCCTTATATGTATCCGGACCTGAATGCGGCAAGGGCTCTGAAAGATGCCGGAGCAGCCTGCATCATGCCACTGGGAGCACCCATCGGATCAAACAAAGGTCTGGCGACAAAGGAGTTTATCCAGATCCTCATCGATGAGATGGATCTGCCGATCATCGTTGATGCGGGAATCGGCCGCCCGTCTCAGGCATGTGAGGCTATGGAAATGGGAGCGGCTGCCGTTATGGCGAATACAGCAATCGCGACAGCCGGAGACGTGCCGGTTATGGCAGAGGCATTTAAAAAGGCAATCGAAGCAGGACGAAGCGCCTACCTTTCCGGTCTGGGAAGACAGATCGAAAGAGGAGCAAGTGCATCATCACCGCTGACCGGATTTTTGGAGGACTAGACCATGGAAAATCAGCATATCAATGAAAGTATCTTAAGCGAAGAGATTCTGGAAGATCAGAAGAAAAACAGAATCGATCATATGAAATATATGCCGGGTATGGAAGATATTGGGTCTGAGATCCTGGATCAGGTCGTAGATGCCATGCATGCGTATGATTATGACAAATATACGGCAGCTGACGTAAAACAGGCCATCGCACACAGTTCCAGAACACCGGAAGATTTTGCGGCGCTTTTATCACCGGCAGCACTGCCTTTCATCGAAGAGATTGCCCAGGCAGCGCAGATTGAGACAAGAAAACATTTTGGAAACAGCGTCTATATGTTCACACCGATCTATATTGCGAATTACTGTGAAAATTATTGCATTTACTGTGGATTCAACTGTCATAATAAGATCAAACGTGCCCAGTTAAATGAAAGCGAGATCGAAAAAGAAATGCAGGCGATCGCTGAGACAGGCTTGCAGGAGATTCTGATCCTGACCGGAGAAAGCAGAAACAAATCCACAGTGGAATATATCGGAAATGCCTGCAAGATCGCAAGAAAATATTTCAAAGTGATCGGACTTGAAATCTATCCGGTGAACTCTGATGAGTATGCGTATCTGCATGCATGTGGAGCTGATTATGTAACTGTCTTCCAGGAGACCTATAATTCTGATAAGTATGAAACACTTCATCTGGCAGGCCACAAACGTATCTATCCGTATCGTGTCAACGCCCAGGAGCGTGCGATAAGAGGAGGCATGCGCGGAGTAGGATTTGGTGCACTGCTGGGCCTGGATGATTTCAGAAAGGATGCATTTGCGACCGGATACCATGCCTATCTTCTGCAGAGAAAATATCCGCATGCAGAAATCGCATTTTCCTGTCCGCGTCTGCGTCCGATCATCAATAACGATCGCATCAATCCTATGGATGTTCACGAGAAACAGCTTTTGCAGGTTGTGTGCGCATATCGGTTATTTATGCCATTTGCAAGTATCACAGTGTCCACGAGAGAGTGTGCACGGGTACGTGACAACCTGGTAGGTATCGCGGCGACCAAAATCTCCGCCGGAGTCAGCACCGGAATCGGAAGTCATGTGGATGACATCGAGGATAAGGGCGATGACCAGTTCGAGATCTCAGATGGAAGAAATGTAGAAGAAGTCTATGATGCACTGCTTTCTAACAATTTGCAGCCGGTGATGAGTGATTATATTTATGTGTAGGGAATGATCAGGGAACAGTAACAAGGTAATGAACAGTAATCATTTCCGCGTTGCCCTGGTATATAATAAATTCATGGATAAAACAGAAGCTATTAACCGTCTGCGGTATGAAAAGCCGAATATGCAGATGTGTTTCCGAACAGAGAAAGCATTGTCTCTGTTACATTTCGAAGGGAGTGAGATGTTATGACAGCCAATCCGATTTTACTTCAGAAAAAATATAGTCGTGTCATAGAGTGTTTTGCCAGACAGCAGGAAATTTCATTGGACGCTGCATTGGATTTCTTTTACCATTCCCAGGTATATCAGCTGATTCGAGATGGTGTTTCAGATATGCACTGTATGAGCGATGCATATCTTGCGGAAGAATTAAAACAGGAATATGCTGAATTAGGATGCAGTGACAGGTAGTATGATAGCATGCATTTAAATAAACCTGTATTATTCACGAAAAAAAGCTGTGGATAATACAGGTTTATCATTATAAATTTGTAATAACGGCCTGTTTTACATCAGGAAATTTTACTGATTCGCACGAATTACCCTACAGGGATTACCTGCTGCGATCACATTGTCGGGAATATCTTTAGTTACAATACTGCCGGCTCCGATTACAACATTATCTCCGATCGTAACGCCCGGTAAAATAATAGCACCGCCACCAATCCATGCATTGTTCCCAATGATAACCGGTGCTGTTTGCGTTTTGCAAAATTCGAATGAGCCATCTTCTTTTGGCTCACCAAAACGAGTTATTGCATCAGTCGATTGCTGTCAGATTGTGGATCCATTTGTAGCTTTTGAAGCGCAGGAATATAGGCAGACATTTAAAGATCTGATCGGATTGCACAGCGATCACCACAAGTTCTACTGGCAGCTTCCAGTAGAATGCAGCCAGGAAGGACAATGGCATTACAATGCACCAGACGGAGATCAGGTTCAGATACATCGAAAATTTGGTATCTCCGCCACCTTGGATGATGCCAACTCCGACCGGCATCTGATAAGACATTCCAACCATGATCACACTCATAATAATCATGAAGTGGTCTGCATACAAAGTGGCCTGAGGGGTCAATCGGTACATGGATAACAGTGGACTTCGGAGTAAGAATAATACAGTTCCAAGTAAGAGTCCGATAGCCAGATAGAGTACGGAAAGGGTACGTCCGTTGCAGCGTACTTTTTCTTCGTCATTGCTTCCGATATCTTTTCCGATCACGACAGCAGAAGCACCGGATATCGCAATGACGATTACCTTCAGATACTGAAAAAAGGTGCTTGATACGGAATTGGCTGCAATCGCATCCGCAGAAAGATGCCCCAATATCGCTGTCTGCATAGGAAGGGAAACTGCCCACAACAAACCGGAAGTCAGGATGGGAATACACACTTTAAAAAAGGTTTTCCAGACAGTACCACTGCCTTTTCCGAGAATACCATCCCGGAATTTTTCATCAAACAATTTGACTTTTGTGTCTTTTTTCCATACATAGAAAAGAACGATTCCAAGTTCCAGTATGCGTGCTGCGAAAGTTCCGATGGCGGCACCTCGGATTCCCATTTCCGGTGCGCCGAATCTTCCGAAAATCAGGATATAATTGATTCCGCCGTTTACCAACAGGGATATGACGGATATAAGGAATGCGATTTTCACGGTCTCCACGCTGCGGAGCATGGCCAGTAAAAGGTTGCTGATCATAAAAAATAAAAATGTCCATTGTATGATATGAAGGTAAACAGTACCTTCTCTTATGATATCCGGTGAAGTCGTAAAAAGACCAATCAGTGTATTCGGAATACGAATACATAAAGCGATAATTCCGGCGGCAATTGCCAGGCTGAATAACAGTGCGGCTTTTGTCACCTTTCGGATCGGTTTGGTCTGGTGGCTTCCCCAGTATTGGGAGCTGATTGCAATTAATGCATTGCCGATCGCCAGTGCAATCTGATTTACGATAAAATAAATCTGGTTTACCGTCGCAGCGCCGGAAAGTGCATTCTGGCTATAACTTCCCAGCATGATATTGTCCAGCATATTCACGCTGTAGGCCACCAGGTTTTGCAGCGCGATTACTGTCATTAATTTGAAAAAAGAACGATAAAAAGAAGGATCTTTTGTAAAAAATGTTTTTTTCATGTCGTCGGTTCATCTGTAAACTGTAAAAGTATAGAACAGTTACACTCCTTTGATTGGTTAAAACGTCGTTAATATACTTATTATGTGATGTAAGTGTCAAAATTCACTTTTGCCACCCATATCATTATATAAAGTCAATAGAGGATTCGTCAATCAGCAGATTTTGCAAATGAGTTCAAAAAAGAGCTGAAAAGGTCAGATGACCTCTTCAGCTCTTTTTAATGCAGCGGATATATTTGACTGGAAGTTTTCTTTTCCGACAAGTTCCACAAAACCGGCTTTTTCCATAACGTGCATGGGCTGTTCATTGACGTGGGAGAATACAAGTGTAATTCCTTTACTCTCGCAGGTTTTTACCAGGTTCTGAAGTGCATTCATGGCGGTGCTGTCAAGTGCAGGGACGCCTCTCATACGAAGAACCAGACATCTGGTAAAGTCTTTGACAACGATATGTTCAATAGCATCGGCGGCACCAAAGAACAGTGGTCCGGTGATCTCGTAAACACGGATCTGCAGCGGTAATTTCTGCAGATGTTCATCGATATCCGGAGTGTCATCGTCTGTGTACACCCAGCTGTCTGCATGGGTTTCTTCGCTCATACGTTTGATGAAAAGCAGACAGGCAAGCACCATACCGATCTCGATAGCAACGACCAGATCAAAGACAACTGTCAGTACGAATGTTACTATCAGTACAAGAATATCACTCTTAGGAGCTGTCCTGACCAGGTCGCGGAAGGTTCGCCACTGACACATATTATAGGCAACGATAAAAAGAATCGCAGCAATGGTCGGCATAGGGATCATTCCGGCGTAAGGCATCAGAACGACCAGCACGATGATGAGTGTGACGGAGTGTACCATTCCGGCGATGGGAGTCCGTCCGCCATTTTTGATATTGGCAGCCGTTCTGGCGATGGCACCTGTTGCGGGGATACCTCCAAAGAGTGCGGAAGCGATATTTCCTGCGCCCTGGGCAACCAGTTCCATATCTGAACGGTGTTTGCTGTTGATCATTCCATCAGCAACTACACATGATAGCAGAGACTCGATTGCGGCAAGCACTGCAATCGTAAATGCATTTGAGACGGAAGCACTGATGGTGCTGAATCTGATCGCCGGCATATGAAAACTTGGAAGAGAGTTGCTGATCGTATACAGATTTCCGATCGTGGATACCTTCAGCGGAAGAAACTGAACCATCAGGATTCCGACGATGACTGCAATCAGAGAACCGGGAACTTTCTTAAAAATATAAGGAGCAAGGATCAAAATCGCAAGACTTACAATGCCAACGATCAGGGCATCGGTATTTACGGAAGAAATATTCTGGACAAAGGCTTTCATTTTCTCCGTTGTCTCGATTGGTTTTACACCATCCGGATAAGTAACTCCGAAAAAATCTTTCAACTGGCCGATCACGATGGTCACAGCGATTCCGGAAGTAAAACCGGTCGTAATGGTATATGGAATAAATTTAATCAGACTGCCGAAGTGGAACAGTCCCATCAGAATAAGAAATATACCCGCCATTATAGTGGCGATGATAAGTCCATCCATTCCGTCACGTGCTACGATACCGGCTACGATGGTTGCAAATGCAGCAGTCGGTCCGGCAATCTGTACGCAGCTTCCGCCAAGAGCTGAGATTACAAAACCGGCTACAATGGCAGTAAAGATACCGGCTTCAGGACCAACTCCGGAAGCGAGCGCAAGTGCAATAGATAAGGGGAGTGCGATGATCGCGACGATGATACCTGCAGTCACATCTTTGATAAACTGTGACTTGTCATAGGACTTCAGACAGGTTAACAGCATTGGTTTTAGAGAATTCATAGAATTATAAGACCTTTCATATTAATTTTGCTGCTTTAGTATAGCATAGAAAAAAGGGAAAAATAACATAAAACGGTTATGTTTGCATTTATATACAAAATTGGCAGTTGCTCAGCCTCCGCCCGGTGGTTGCTGAATAGTTGCCATCATGCTACAAAAAAGTTGGTTAAATATTGTGATTTTTGTATATTCATTTGCTATAGAATGGTATTATAAAAAGAGAATAATAGAAGATAACTAACTAAATTGAATGGATAATGAAAAAGAATCGGGAGGTTGGAGTATGTATAAATTGGATGATCTGTTTGATTTTGACGGAGATGGAGAACTGGATTCTGTAGAACGGATGGAAATGTATCAGTTCATGGATAATACGGCGAACAGAGACAGGAACCGCTTCTTTGAAGATGATGACGAAGATGACGATGAAGACGATGAAGATGATGTAGATCTGTTCGGAGAAGATGAAGTGAGGGCTGAATTTGAGGATGCAGGACTGGATTATGATGAACTGGAATACATGGATCCGGATGAAAGAAGAGAGATGATTGAGGAAGCAGGGCTGGATCCGGATGATTATGATTTCTGATCCGGGCTATTATAAGGAGTGATTGTAATTATTCAGCAGTCATTGTCCCGCAAGGCATTGGGGTTCGTAACTGTGAAGGTACTGAACAGTTACATAAATTGTCATAATCTTAATTGAAAATATCCGTGGAGATGTTTTTTGGAATTACATATAATTGTTCAATTCTAAAAGAAAATTATCTCCACGGATTTTTTTCTGTTCTTTGATGTTATTGTTTACTGGTAATATCCCGCGAGGTGTTTTTTGTGAGCGAAGGTCACAGAAAACCCGAGACATATCGCGCGAATTTATGCGATCAGCATAAATTCTGTGCATCGCGCAGCGTGTTGCTGGGCACGGAGTGAACAGTAACTCTTTGATTTTTCGATGAGAATGATAGTTTGCAAACAGTTGACTTTCGGAAAAAAGTTCTATATTCTTTAAATAGGATAAAAAGGTTAACTGTTCAGCAGCCTTACGGCGATATGGAAGGTGATGGAACAGGAGTGGGAGAATCTGATATGAAAAGAAGAAAACGGGGGAAACAGACACTGAAAAGAAAGATGCTAAGCATTCTTCTGCTCTGTGCAATGTCATGTATTCTTGCGGTAGTGATCGTGTCGTATATGACGATCCGAATGATCCAGAATGACAGTATCCAGGAGAGTATGCAGATATATCTGGAGCAGATCACGCGGGAGATGGACAGTGATTACTATGACATGATCGGTATTGTCAATCAGATGAGTCCCAACGGGCTTATCGGAAGTGTGACAGAAAGGTATCTGAGTGCGGAAGATAACTATGATCGATATTTTGAGCAGAAATCTCTCAGAGAAGAACTGATAAAACTTGGATATATGAACACAAAGCTCCTTGGCATTGCATATTACGATCCGAAAGAGCAAAAAGAACTGATTGGGAATTTTAACGTCAGGGTGCTGGATCCGTCATATCAGACAATCTCTAAAGTGGTAGTAGGTGCCGAGAATATCATGCAGGCTATGCATGCATCCTATCTGGGGATCAGGGAGACGCCGGTACTATCCGTGATGCGGAGAGTTTCCTTTGGAAACAAACGGGTACTGGATATTTATGCAGAAATCGAGCCGGATATGAGTGTTTCCGATCGGTTAAATAAAGAAAAATGGCCATATACCTATATGGAGATGGATGAAAATGGCATTGTACAGTACAGCAATAATCCGGTGATTGTTCGGGGACAGAAGCTTTTGTCGGAATTACCGGAAAAAGAAGGATATGCTGTGATAAATCAGGAAGGATACAAAATCATGGCGTATCGCAGTTCCATCGGATATGTCAATGCCATTGCACTGCCGGAGAATACCTATCAGAAAGAAATGAATATGTGGAGACTGAAGTTAGTGGTTATCATCCTGGCAGCTTTTGGTATTTTTTCCAGTTCGGTTTTTTACCTTTACCGGTTGATATGCAAACCCCTCAATCAGTTTCAAAAACAGATGATTCAGGTGGGAAATGGATCTTTACAAGAGGCGGAACAGGAGTATGAGATCAAGGAATTCGATGACCTGATGCACGAAGTGGAACAGATGAAGGAACAGATCAGGAACCTGATAGATGATGTTGTGGAGAAAGAAAAAAATATTCAGCGGACGGAATATGAGAAGCTCCTGTACCAGATCAATCCACATTTTCTGCTCAATACGTTAAATTCCGTCCAGTGGATGGCAAGAATGAGCAAACAGGATAATATTACGGAATTTGTACAGCGCTTAAAAAGACTGCTGTCGTATAATCTTGGAAAAGAAGGAATGCAGACAACACTTCGGACAGAAATCGATATTGTGAAAGATTATATTGCACTGGAACAGATGCGATATGATTTTGTAATAGAAATGAATGTGGAAGAGGGGCGTTATCTGGAACAGCCGACGGTACGGATGCTGTTGCAGCCACTGGTGGAAAATGCGATACGGTATGGACTTGGAGACGATGAAAAGATTACAATACAGGTCTTTGAGGATAATATCAGGGGACTGGCGATCATTACCATATTGGACAGTGGTAATGGCCTGACCCAGGAGGAGATCAATCAGATCAATGAACCATTTGATTATGATGTGAAAAAAATGCAGCATGGGAACAGAGGAATCGGTCTGCGATATGTAAAAGCAATGCTGGAATCTTTTTATGAAGGAGAGACGAACCTGTTTGTTAATTGCAAAAAAGGCTATGGAACCAAAATTACAATTTTGATTCCGATACAGGAAGAACTTCGGAATAAAATCAAAATCACAGGATCTGGGACGGAAAAAGAGGGTATGGAGAAATGAAGGTATTGGTTGTAGATGATGATAAACTGGCAAGAAAAGGTTTGATTTCTATAATGGATTGGGGCAAATATGGATTTGAAGTTGTGGGGGATGTCCAGAATGGCCGTAAAGCACTGGAATTTCTGAAGGATAATGAAGTGGATATTGTATTCACGGATATAGACATGCCGGAGATCGATGGAATTGAACTGATGAAAATGTGTAAAAAGGAATATCCGGAGGTGAAATTCGTAGTCTTTTCTATGTATGAAGATTTCCGTTATGCACAGAGTGCCCTGAGACTGGGAGCCCTGGATTACATATCCAAAATAAGCTTTGATGGGGATGAGTGTGACCAGATTCTGGAACTTGTAGAAAGAAAGTATAAGGAAAATCAGTCGAAAAAAGAACCGCGGAAGGAGGATTCCGGGCTCCAGAAAAGGCTGGAAAAAGAGTGGACGAATACCAGATGGATCTTTAATGACTGTGAGTTCAACAGACTGTGCGAGATAACCCGGGGCGTGGAGCTGCGGACTGCTGAAAGGGCTTTTATAAAAAGTTTCCACAGCTTCCAGAAACTCACAGGAGAAGAACTTGAATTTCCATCCTTATCTTCTGTGGATGAGATGCTGGAATGGGTAAAAAACTGGAAGGAGAATCTGTATCAGACGTGTCTGCAGACTGATAAAACAAAGGATATTTATATGTTTGCAAGAGTGATCCTGTATACAGACGAGCATATAGAAGAAAATCTGAAGTCAGAAGAGGTAGCAACACAGATTGGAATGAGCAGAAGTTATTTCAGCACGAGATTTAAGGAGATAACAGGTGATACCTTTCATAACTATGTGATCAGCAGAAAAATGCATGCAGCTGCCCGGAAGATGGCAAAAGGAACAGAAAACATCACCCAGATCGCATCGGATCTGGGATATGACAATTTTTATTATTTCACAAAGGTATTTTCAAAGGAATACGGATGTACGCCAACAGAATATGCAGGAAGATTAAAAAAATGTTCGATTTGATTCGGACATTTTTTTTGAATTAAAAAAAAGACTGTGGAATCTGAAACAATATCGTCTAGTGAAAAATATGATTACAGGATAAACTATCCATAAAGGAAGGGAGGTTTACTCATGTACATCAAAAGATTTGTGAAACACTATTACATTATGCTGATCCCTGCATTACTGTGGCTGTTCTTTTTCAGCATTGTTCCAATGTTCGGAATTGTTATGGCTTTTCAGGATTACAATCCGGGACAGGGCATTCTCCATTCAAAATTTGTTGGCCTGGCTAATTTTGAGTATATGTTTCAGATGAGTGACATTACGCAGGTTTTACGTAACACAGTTGTCATTGCCGTTGGCAAGATTATCGGAAATATTATTATCCCGCTGGTCTTTGCTTTGCTGTTAAATGAACTGGCAGTGAAAAAAATGAAACGTCCGATCCAGACAATCGTATATTTACCGTATTTTCTGTCATGGGTTATTCTCGCGAAGATCGTGCTGAATATTTTCGGGTATACAGGACCGGTGAATCAGATCATAGGATTGTTCGGAGGCGATGCGGTCAACTTCTTTGGCGAAGCAAAGCTTTTCCAGCCTCTGGTAATCGGTACGGATATCTGGAAAGGATTCGGCTATAACACAGTCGTTTATCTTGCGGCGATCCTGGGCGTGGACGGATCATTGTACGAAGCTGCGGCAGTAGACGGCTGCGGACGATTCAAAAGAATCTGGCATGTAACTTTACCGGGTATCAAAACAACAGTAGCACTTCTGGCTATCCTGTCTCTTGGAAATATCCTGAATGCGGGATTCGACCAGATTTATAACCTGTATAACCCGTTGGTTTACTCAACAGGAGATATCATTGACACATGGGTATACAGAGCCGGTCTGCAAAATCTCCAGTATTCACTGGCAACAGCTGTTGGATTGTTCAAATCTGTGATCAGTCTTGTGCTAATTACGGTTGGTTACTGGCTGGCAGATAAATTTACCGGTTATAAACTGTTTTAGGAGGTTGTAACTATGATTGAGAATAAAAGTCTCGGATCAAAGATTTTTGATATTTTAAATGTAGTGCTTCTCATTGCAGTTACTTTGATCTGTATTGTACCTGTATGGTACGTTCTCTGTGTATCCCTGAGCAGCAGAGAAGCAGTCAATGCGGGACAGGTTGCTCTCTGGCCGGTTGGCTTCAACTTGCTCTCCTATAAGAAGATCATGGGAGAGACCGCATTCTTCGGTTCCTTTCTGGTATCTATTAAAAGGGTTTTACTGGGAACAGGAATCAGTATGGTATGTATCCTTATGGCGGCATTTCCGTTATCCAGAACGAAAAAACAGTTCCCGAAGAGAGATATCTTTATGTGGATCTTCGTATTCTGCATGTTATTCAACGGAGGTACGGTTCCGTGGTATATCACCATGAAAAATTATAATCTGATGGATAACATTTTTGGACTGGTATTGGGAACGGGACTTCAGGTCTTCAATGTAATCCTTGCAGTAAACTTTTTCAAAAATCTTCCAACAGAACTGGAAGAAGCATGTTTTGTCGATGGCGGCGGACCCTGGAGAAACCTGATATCTATCTATGTACCGCTGGCAAAGCCTATGGTTGCAACAGTTGCGCTGTTCACCATGGTTATGTACTGGAATGAATTCTTCCAGGGAATGGTTTTAAGTACAAGACAGACCAGTTACCCACTGCAGACCTACATCCAGCAGATGGTAGTAACCCTGGATTATTCCACGATGAACGTGGATCAGATCGCGCAGGCAATGAAATTAAATAACCTTTCATTGGATTCTGCAAAAATATTTATAGCTATGATACCAGTACTGATCGTTTACCCGTTCCTGCAAAGATATTTTGTAGAGGGTATTACACTGGGATCAGTAAAAGGATAAAAGGAGGAAAAAGAATGAAAAAGAAACAGTTGATCGCATTTGCCAGCGCAATGGCATTAGCCGTTACCTCACTGGCAGGATGCGGAAAATCAGAAGAGAGCACACAGAAAGAGGCAGTAAGTGAGGCAGAAGGAACAGCAAAAGAAGATCTGCCGCTGTCCAAATACCCGGAAACCGTAACGGTTCATCTTGGTGGTTCTCTGAACCCGAATGCCAAGCTTCCGGATGGAATGACTTATGACGATAATCCATACATAGATTTTCTGAAAGAAGATCTTAATATCGAGGTTGTATATGACTGGGTTGCATCATCCACAGACTTTGAAGAAAAAATGAATCTGTGTATCGGAAGTAATACCGTTCCGGAGCTGATGAACGTAAATGCAACACAGTACAGAGCGCTTCTGAAATACGATATGATCCAGCCGCTGGATAAGTATTTTGATGATTATGCTTCAGATGCACTGAAAAGTTATGTGAAATCCGGCGGTGAAGAACTGCAGAAATGTATCACCAATGAAGATGGAGAACTGATGGCGATTCCGGCTCCGGCCATAACAGCAGGTGGAATCAACGAGATGTGGATCCGTCAGGACTGGCTGGACAAACTTGGACTGGAGGCTCCGAGAACATGGGATGAGCTGGTAAAGGTTGCAGAAGCGTTTGTTACTCAGGATCCGGATGGAAACGGAGAGGATGATACGATTGGTATTCTCGGACCAAGCAATTCCGATCATATGAATGCGATCGGAGGAAATCAGTATGGTCTGGATCCGCTGTTCAGCAGTTTTCAGTCTTATCCGCAGTACTGGCTGCAGGGTGAGGACGGAACTGTAGAGTATGGTTCTATCCAGCCGGAAACCAGAGATGCACTGGAAAAAATCTCAGAACTGTATACAAATAAACTGATCGACCCGGAAATGCTTGTAAGAAGTGACAGTAAAGAACCTCTTCTGGCTGGCAAGGTTGGAATCTTCTTTGGACCATGGTGGTCTGGTTACACAGTGGCAGATGCTACACTGGCAGGTCGGCAGACTGGCAGGCATACTTTACACCATTGTCTGAGGATGGAAACTATTACACTCATATGGCAGAGCCTACAACACAATATGTAGTAGCAAGCAAAGCATGCAAGAATCCGGAAGCTGCATTTAAGATTGTCAATTACCTGATCAAAAATGAGCAGAAATGGGTAGACGAAGGTGTTTCTACCACAGAGATGGGTACTGCGGACTTCTATCCTCTGTACAACACCTATGACAATGCAGATGAAATTGAAGTGTCTTATGATGTTCTGACCAAATATCTTGCCGGAGAAATCACCATGGATGATGTTGACTTCTCAACACACAAACTGTTAAAGAGTGATATGGAAGCAGTTACAAAACTGAAAAAAGAGCCTTACGATGACTTCAGCCTGGATAAATGGAATCTGGACAGTGACATTGCCAAAAATAACCTTCCGAGACTTGTGGCCATCCTGGTTGGAGATGCTCCTTCTGTAAATGAGAAATATGTACCTGTTTACAATGCATATAACGGTCAGACAGAAACCATGGAAACAAAATGGGCCAATCTGAAGAAAATGGAAGAAGAAACATTCTCAAAAATCGTTATGGGAAAAGCAGATATCAGCGAATTCGATACTTTTGTTGAGAACTGGAAGAGTCAGGGCGGTGACCAGATTCTTAAAGAAATCAACGAAGAATTAAGTAAGTAAAAGCGATAGCGGCTGATGGTGTTCATCAGCCGCTGTTTTTACGATGGAGGTTCCAAATGAGGGAAAACAAAGTAGTTTATGGACTGATCGGATATGGCGGAATGGGCAGATGGCATACGGAGATCCTTTCCAATGTTCCGGAAGCTGTAATCGGTGGCATCTATGACATCAAGGAAGAAAAGAGAGAAGAAGCGAAGGAGAAGGGCTTTTTTGTATATGAAACAGAAGAAGCCATGCTGGCAGATCCGGATATCGATGTGGTTCTGATCGCTACTCCGAATGACTGCCACAAACCTATCGCCATTCGTGCCATGCATGCAGGGAAGAATGTAATATCGGAAAAACCGGTGACATTATCTTCCACAGATCTGCTGGAGATGGAAAATGCAGCCAAAGAGACAGGAAAATTACTTACTGTACACCAGAACAGACGGTGGGATGATGATTTCCTGATCATTAAAAAGCTGGTAGAGGAGCAGAAACTGGGCCATGTCTTCCGGATCGAGAGCCGTGTTCATGGTTCAAGAGGTATTCCGGGTGACTGGAGAAAAGAAAAGGTCCATGGGGGCGGAATGGTTCTGGACTGGGGCGTACATCTGCTGGACCAGATCTTATATATGTACGGCGACAGAAAGATCGAGACCGTATACGCCTCACTTACCAATGTCACCAACCAGGAAGTGGACGATGGCTTCACTGCTATCCTGACATTTGAAGGTGGAACGGAAGTCCTGGTGGAAGTCGGCACCAACAATTATATTTCCCTGCCGAGATGGTATGTACTGGGAGAAGACGGTACCGCAGTGATCCGGGACTGGCAGTTAAACGGTGAGATCATCCGTAAGACCGGTAGGACGGAAGAGACGGTAGTACCGGTTAAGACAGCAGCCGGTCTGACAAAGACCATGGCACCGAGACGGGAAGATACCATTGTGAAAGAAGACTTACCAAAAGTATCCGGAGATATTGCAGACTTCCACAGAAATGTAGTTGCAGTGATCCGGGACGGAGCAGAGCCTGAGATCAAACTGTTCCAGGTGATGCGCGTGATGAAACTGATGGAAGCGATCTTCCGGTCAGCGGAGACAAACCAGGTGATCGAATTTCAGGACCAGGTGTAACAGTTCAGTACCTTCACAGTTACGGGCAAAAATGCATTTCAAATCACCTTCGGTAATGGCATTTTTGTTTGTGTGTCTTTGGATTTTGGCATATTCATGCCAAAACACCTCGAGGGATAATGTCTACTGAATAGTTACCATAAGAATATAGTTGTACATGTTCTACGAGAGTGCATGTAACAGAACAGGAGGAAAAAAGTATGAAACAGATTAAAATCGGAACCTGCGTTCCGGGACCCGTGGCAGAAGAATGGTTGAAAGGATTTGTGGGAAAAGGCTTTGAAACATTTTCCCTTAATTTCCATATGTCACTGGAAGGAACAGATCTTGACAAACTGGCACTGAACACAGAAAAGATCCTTGCCGGTACAGATTCCAAGATCACTACCGTTGGATATTACTGTAACCCGATCCAGTACGCAGAGCACAGAAAGACCCTGGAAAAGGTGATCTGCACGGCTGAAAAATTCGGAGCTACCCACGTAAGCACCTTTGCGGGAGCATGGGAAGGAAAACCGGTAGAATCCGCATACGAAGAGTTCGGAAAGGTGTTCCGTGAACTGGCAGACCTTGCAGAAGAGAAAGGTGTGAAACTGGGCATTGAAAACTGCCTGATGGATGGAACCTGGGAACATGCTACCTGCAACATCGGTTTCAACCCGAAAGCCTGGGAAGTGATGTTTGAGGAAGTAAAGAATGACAACTTCGGTCTGGAATGGGAGCCGACCCACCAGATGGTACAGCTGATCGACCCTGTGACAGAGCTGAGAAAATGGTGCAAAAAGATCGTCCATGTACATGGAAAAGATGCGACCATCGACTGGGATGCAGTAAGACACGGCGGTATCTCCGGAGCAGTTCCGTTCGTATGGCACCGTATGCCTGGATTTGGTGACACAAACTGGAGAGATATCATTTCTATCCTGAGAAGCAACGGATATGAGGACGATATCTGTATCGAGGGATATCATGATCCGGTATACCGGGGAGAACTGGAGATGACCGGACAGCTCCACGCACTGAACTATCTGAAATGGTGCAGAGGCGGAGAGTTCACACCAACTCCATGGGAGAAATAATACAGATATCAAAGAGACAGAAAGAAACAGGAGGGCATTCCTATGAAACTTGGGTTTGTTACAGCAATCCTTGACAGCTGGAACTATGAAGAGATGATGGATTTTGCGTCTGAGCAGGGATTTGAGTGTGTGGAAGTGGCATGCTGGCCACAGGAAAAAGCAGAAAGAAGATATGCCGGTGTAAGCCATATCGATGCGGAACGGGTCAACCAGGATGATGCATATGCAGAGCATATCGTGGAATATGCAAAAAAATCAGGAGTGGAGATCTCGTCACTGGCCTATTATCCAAACGTGATGGCGGCAGATAAAGAGAAAAGCGCAGCCGCTGTGGAACACCTGAAACAGGTGATCCTTGCAAGTAAGAAATTAGGTGTGGGCATGGTCACCACATTTATCGGAAGGGACCAGACCAAAAATGTACAGGAAAACCTGGAACTGGTAAAAGAGATCTGGCCGCCGATCATAAAACTGGCTGAGGAATGTGACGTGAAGATCGCCATCGAAAACTGCCCGATGCTTTTCGGCGAGGACCAGTGGCCGGGAGGACAGAACCTGATGACAACACCGCCGATCTGGAGAGAAGTATTCCGGATCCTGGACAGCGACCATCTGGGTATCAACTACGATCCATCCCATTTTATCTGGCAGATGATCGATTATATCCGCCCGCTTTATGAGTTCAAAGATAAAATCTTCCATGTCCACTATAAGGATATCAAGATCTACAAAGACAAGCTGGAATCCTGCGGTATCATGGCATATCCGCTGGAATACATGTCACCGAAGCTCCCGGGACTCGGAGATGTAGACTGGGGAAAATATGTATCAGCACTTACGGATATCGGATATGACGGATATACGTGTATCGAGGTCGAGGACAAGGCCTTTGAAGATTCCAAGGAAAAGGTTGAGAATTCTTTGATCCTCAGCAAGAGATATCTGGAACAGTTCGTGATTTGATCGAATAAACTGCGAAGCAGTTATCCGGTTATAAGCAGGCAGCAAAGCGGATTGTGAATATCCGCTTGACTACAGTATGTAACTGTTCCGTACCTATAAAGTTATAAAATACCTTGCGGGACAGAAGATACGGAACAGTTACTACGGAATAAAAAGGAGATAATACCATGAGAAAATTAAAAGCAGGAATCGTAGGATGCGGAGGAATCGCCAACGGAAAACACCTTCCGGCTATGAAGAAAAGTGGTCTCTATGAGATCGTAGCTTTCTGTGACATCATCAGAGAGCGTGCAGAGAAAGCAAAAAAAGAATATGGCACAGAAGATGCAAAAGTATTTGAAGACTATCAGGAGCTTATCAAAGAGGACCTGGATGTTGTATATGTAACCACACCGAACCGCTCCCATGCAGAGATCTCTATCGCAGCCATGGAAGCAGGAAAAGATGTTATGTGTGAGAAACCGATGGCAAAGAATTATGCAGAAGCACAGAAGATGGTGGAGACTTCAGAGAAAACAGGCAGAATCCTGAACATCGGATACCAGAACCGTTACCGTCCAGATTCCCTGTATCTGAAAGAAATGTGCAAGGCTGACGAACTGGGAGAGATCTACTTTGCAAAAGCCCATGCACTCAGAAGAAGAGCAGTTCCTACCTGGGGTGTATTCTTAAATGAAGAAGAACAGGGCGGCGGTCCGCTGATCGATATCGGAACCCATGCACTGGATCTGACCTTATGGATGATGGACAACTATGAAGTAGAATCTGTAACAGGACAGACCTTCCACAAACTGGCTGACCAGACCAATCAGGGAAATGCCTTTGGAGACTGGGATCCGAAGGAATTCTGTGTAGAAGATTCCGCTTTCGGATTCATCCGTATGAAAAACGGTGCAGTGATTGAGCTGGAAGCAGCCTGGGCACTGAACACACTGGAAGTTGATGAGGCCAAGACAAGTCTGTGCGGAACAAAAGCCGGAGCAGATATGAAAGACGGCCTGCGGATCAACTACATCCACCACAATAAACAGGTAGTAGAGAAACCGGCATTATCCGGTGAAGGAGTAGCATTCTTCTCAGGAGAAGAAAAACCGGCAGGGGATTATGAACAGGAACTGTTCTACCACATCGTTGCTGACGGAGCTGAACAGGTAGTAAAACCTGCACAGGCTGCAGTTGTCACCCGTGTACTGGAAGCAATCTATGAGTCAGCAAAGAGCGGTAAGACAATTTATTTTGATTAAAAAGTAATCTGACCGTGCAGGTCTAAAAGCCTTAGAGCGTG
This sequence comes from Blautia faecicola, assembly GCF_004123145.1. Lineage (NCBI taxonomy): Bacteria > Bacillati > Bacillota > Clostridia > Lachnospirales > Lachnospiraceae > Blautia > Blautia faecicola. The sequence continues at coordinate 253,584 of NZ_SDKC01000001.1, forward strand.
CCTGAAAAATCATTTCCGCAATCTGCAAGCCCCACTTTGCGGTATATTTTACCCTCATTCGGTTGCCGTAGCCCGCTACGCCGCCCTCATTCGGATAAAATCTCCCACAAACTGAGACTCGCAGCTCACGAAAAGCCTTTTTCAGACACGCTCTAGCGTAGACTGCTACGTCTACATTTTGGACCTGCGCACTCGAATCCGTATCCTGCGTGAATAATACAGTTATTTACGAAACACTGTAGTGGAAAGAAATAAAAAAAGATGGTAACTGTTCAGTACCTTTACAGTTACAACAGATTAAACATAAGGAGTAATCATGGAAATACATAAATTGCAGCAATTGCTGTCAGAAATGTCTTTGCAGGAAAAAATAGGACAGATGGTACAGCTTACCGGTGTATATTTTGACAAAGAGGCAGTGCTTACCGGAGTTGTCGGCGAACAATTACCGCCGGAATGGGTCATTCAGTATGCAGGCTCCGTGCTGGGAGTGATCGGTAAAGAAAAAATATGTGATATTCAGAGCAAATATATGAAACAGCATCCCCATCATATCCCTCTACTCTTTATGGCAGATGTGATCCATGGATGCCGGACGATTTTCCCGATTCCACTGGGGCAGGCATGTTCCTTTCATCCGGAACTGGTGTCAGAGGCAGCATCGATAGCTGCCTCTGAGGCATCTTCCGAAGGACTTAAGGCAACCTTTTCTCCGATGATCGATGTTTCAAGGGATCCCCGGTGGGGCAGGATGCTGGAGTCTTTTGGTGAAGACCCATATGTGAACGGAGTCATGGGAGAAGCCATGGTAGATGGCTATCAGCAGAAAAGCGATGAAGGAATCGCAGCATGTCTGAAACATTTTGCAGGTTACGGAGCAGTGAATGCAGGCCGGGAATATAACGATGTTGAAATATCCCAACGGACATTCCTGGAACAGTATGTAAAACCTTTCCGCATGGCGTTGAAGGCAAAACCAGCTATGGTTATGACCGCTTTTAATGCCATAGACCGAAAACCGATCAGTGGGAATAAGGAACTTCTCAGAGAACTTCTGCGGGATAAAGAAGGATTTGATGGTACAGTGATCTCAGATTGGGGTTCCATCGGACAGCTGGAAGAACAGGGTGTGGCAGCCGATATGGATGAAGCGGCGGTTCAGGCTATAGAAGCCGGAGTGGATATAGATATGATGAGTCCTGCTTATATGTTCCGACTGGAAGAACTGGTGAAGAACGGACAGATTCCGGAATCCTTTATCGACGAAAGCGCATTCCGGGTTCTGATGATGAAAAATCAGCTGGGACTTTTTGAAAATCCCTTTGCAGGTCTTGGAAAGAGCGGAAAACTGACCCTGTATAACCGGACAAAAGCATATCAGATGGCCAGCGAAAGCTGCGTCCTTTTGAAAAATGAAAAAATACTGCCCTTGTCTCAGAAACAGAAAGTCATCTGGGCAGGACCTTATGTGACATCCAAGGAATTCCTGAGCCGCTGGGCAATCTTTGGTGAGCATGAACCTGTTGAAACGATCGAAGCTATTCTTCAAGATAAGAAGATGAATGCGGAATGTATTCCGGGCTGTAGAATGCTTTCTGAGGAAGAATGCAAGATCTGGCAGGTGGAACAGGATGATTCGGATGAAGAAATGGATGAGCAGTGGCTGGAAACGATAACCCGGGAAGATACCGTTGTATGTGTACTTGGGGAACATGAATCTCAGTCCGGAGAGGCTGCCAGCAGAGCGTTTCTGACTTTACCGGAAGAGCAGCAGATGCTTTTTGAAAAAATAGCAAAACGCACGGATAATATCGTGACAGTGGTCATCTCAGGAAGACCGTTGGATCTGCGGAGAATCTCAGAAAAGTCCAAGGCCGTTATTATGGCATGGAGACCGGGAACCATGGGAGCGGAAGCGATCACAGATCTTGTGTATGGTATAATCAACCCTTCGGGAAAACTGGCCGTAAGTATTCCCTGGTGTGTGGGACAGGTGCCGATAAGTTACTGGGATATAAAAACCGGTCATGTGCTTACTGCGGATAACCTGGAGAACCGTTTCACCAGCAGATATATGGATATCCCCAATACACCATTATATCCATTTGGTTTTGGATTATCCTATACAGAGTTTGATATTTCGGATGTTGAAGTTCGGATGGGACAGGACAAAAGAGTTCATGTGCATTGCAATGTAAGTAACACAGGTAATGTTGCGGGGGCAGAGGTCGTTCAGTGCTACTACGAAACATTGCATGCATCTGTGGTTCGTCCGAAGAAAGAACTTGTCCGTTTCCAGAAAGTCTTTCTGGATCCGGGAGAAAAGAAGAATGTGGATTTCTATATTGACCCGAAAGAGTTTTCTTATTATGATAAAAATATGAAAATCGTCAGCTGCGGAATGAAGCTTCGAATCAGTGTAGGAAACAGCAGCGACCATGAATGGGGAAGCAGTGAGATAGATATTTAAGTATAAGGAGAAGGAAGAGACCGATGAAAGACTTTGAAAAGGATTTGATTTATTATCCCAATCCGGATCCCATTGAGGAACCGAGATTTACCCTGAATTCTGTAGACGAACTGGAAAAATCAGAAAAATACAGTGTGATCTGCAACGGAACAGAACGTGTGGTATACCATACAGATTCATTCGATTATGTGGTAGTAGTAGACAATGAGGCATATGATCTGGAAATTTCCATCCATACACCGTTTAAAGAACTGGCCATCCGGCCCACCAGTTTCGGAATAGAACCTTCCGTAAAAGGAGAGACCGTTCATATTCATCTGGATGAACCGAGAAAATTCACAGTAGAGACAGATGGTGGTCTTCATGACGCCCTGTTTGTATTCTGTTCTCGCAGAATCGAAAAACCGGAAAATACCACTATTTGTTTTGAAAAAGGTAAGGCATACAATGTAGGAGTTCTTACCCTGAAATCAAATGATACGGTCTATATCGAGGAAGGTGCTGTTGTTTCCGGATGTATCTATGCAGAACATAGTGAAAATATTTCCATCGTGGGAAACGGAATTGTCAACGGAGCCTGCTGGCATCTGCCGGATAGCAATGCACATCGTTTCTTTATTTATATCAAATGGTGTAAGAATGTTCTATTAAAAGGATTTACTGCAGTAGACGGACCATCCTGGCATGTGGTTCCGGCAGCCTGTGATCATGTTGTCATTGATGATATGAATATCATGTCAAGAATCGTAACAGGAGACGGAATTGATATCACCAGCAGCCAGGATGTGGAGGTGAAAAACTGCTTTGTCCGTTCCACAGATGACAGTATCTGCATCAAATCCCAGGGGCTGTTTAAGGATCCTTCAACAGTAAGGGATGTGACAAAAGTGCGCGTTCACAATAACGTAATCTGGAATGCAGAACCTGGTAATGCCATAGAGCTTGGTTATGCTCTCCAGAGTGAGATTCATGATCTGGTATTCGAAGACTGTGATATCATCCACTGCCAGTACGAAGGAAATATGGGTGGTGCCGCACTTTCTATCCACCAGGCAGATGGAGGTCACGTTCATGATATCCACTATAAAAATATCAGAGTAGAACAGGCGGAACAGAAACTGTTTGATATCAAGGTTCTGCTTTGCAGATATACAGAGCAGATGGAAAAAGGAGAGATCCATGATATCTATTTTGACAACATTCAGGTATTAAACGGAGATATCCCTGTTTCCACGATCCGTGGATTCCAGACACCGACAGAAGAAGTGCGTGTCCATGATATTCACTTTGATAACATTACCTTTATGGGAGAAAAGTGTGAAACCTGGCAGGATATGCGGCTTGTCACAGAGCTGGCAAACGATATCTACGTCAATGGCGTCAGAACATGCAAACAGATGAAATTCTAGAGGTGAAATATGGAACAAAATAGTACACTTTTTCAAAAAGACGGAAAGTATTTTTTGCAGCTGGACTGTGAAAATGCAAAAGAGCTTTCTTTAAAGTGGGATGATAAGACCTATTCATTTGTAAAAGACGGAGAAAAGTGGGTTCTGGAACTTCCGTTTTCCACAGCTGTGAATTATGTGCAGATCTGTGTGGACGGACAGGAGGTTCTGCATCCGGATCTGCCGATCGGACATGGATATGGCCGTTTATACAATTATATTGAACTGCCGGATGAAAAGAAGCTGGCTGAGATTCGTGACATCCCGCATGGAACGCTGACCCATGAATTCTATAAGTCTGAGATTTCCAATAACTGGGAACGATTCATCGTTTACCTTCCACCATGCGTACCATCCGCAGGTCTTCCGGTTCTGTATCTGCAGCATGGATTCGGTGAGAGTGAGATTTCCTGGACAACAACCGGAAAAGCCAATATCATACTGGATAACCTGATCGAGATGGGAAAAATAAAACCTTTTGCACTTGTGATGAGTGACGGCATGGTACAGGAAAAGGTCGGCTCAGAAGAACGATTAAACCATGTTTTGCTGGAACGGATGCTGGTGGAGGAAATTATTCCGATGGCAGAGAAAAAATATCAGTTTGGCGGTTGTAAGGAAAAGAGAGGTATGGCAGGCTTGTCCATGGGTTCTGTACAGACAACCCGGACGATATGCGACCATCCTGACCTGTTCAGCGAAGTCGGCATCTTCTCAGGTTTTATAAGAGAAAACATCGAAGGCAATCCGGACCGGGATGCGGTTGGAAGAAAACCTTATGAGCAGACCCATCTGAAGGCGATGGACGATCCGGACTTTAATAACTATTTTCATACCTTTTTCCGATGCATCGGAGATAATGACTGTTTCCTTTCCAGATTTCTGGAAGAGGATGCAATCATCCAGGAGAAAGGCGTCCATGAAATCAGGAAGATCTATCCGGGCGAACATGACTGGAATGTGTGGAGACCGTGCTTTGCGGACTTTGCGCAGATGATTTTTCGATAAAACTGTATAAAGTAGCAGAATAAAAGTAACATGGCCGGGTGAGTTTTGCCCGGCTATTGTATTTACGAAAACAACGAGCCAAAGTCCATGCCGGCATGAGACCTTGGCGATTGCTATATACATAGATCACAGGTTATTATCTGGTCAAATATCTTCCGTGGATAGAGGAATCAGAAAGAAATATGTTTTTTAGAGTCTTTAAAAAAGAGGTTATGGATGATATAATGGCAAAAGGAATAAAAGCCTGATGCTATTCGGAGACTAGAAGGAGGACATGAGAATGTATAACGAATTTGGTGGAACTTTAAGTAATCTTGCATTGGCGAAACACAGAAAAAGCCGTGCGATCAATGCGGAAAATCCAAGAGGAGAAAAAGGAAAAGGCGGTATGGCAGCCAGTGATCTCGGACCTTCCAGAAAAGGAAGCCCGTGTCTTAGAGATATCGCAAGTGGTCAGACAGTGACACTGGCAGAGATTGAAGGACCTGGTGCGATCAACCATATCTGGATTACCGTGGATGCAAAAACCACAGACGCAGATTGCTTTGTATTGAGAGATCTGGTTCTTCGTATGTACTGGGATGATGAAGAGGAACCGTCTGTAGAAAGTCCGCTGGGAGACTTTTTCTGTTGTGGTTTTGGTAGAGAATGTAATGTAAATTCTATGCCGATTGCGGTAGTGCCAAGCAGAGGATTGAATTGTTATTTCCAGATGCCTTTCAGAAAAAAAGCAAGAATCACTCTGGAAAATCAGCATGCCAATCCAATTCCTGCATTCTTCTATCAGGTGGATTACTGCCTGTATGATGAAGGACTGCCGGAGGATATCGCTTACTTCCATGCACAGTGGAGAAGAGAAAAGATCACCCAGCTGAAGAAAGATTATGTAATCCTTGATAATGTCAAAGGAAAGGGTCACTATGTAGGTACTTATATGGCACTGACAACACTGGAACGTTACTGGTGGGGTGAAGGCGAAGTTAAATTCTATATTGACGGAGATGAGGAATATCCAACTATTTGCGGAACGGGAACAGAAGATTATTTCGGTGGTTCCTGGAGCTTTGCGAAACAGGTAGATGGTAAGACGGTGGAACAGAATTATTGCACACCTTATCTGGGATATCCGTATTATTCTTCTCACGATGAGTTGATTCACAATTTCTATCACAATGATGACTGTATGCCGATGAGAGGTTTTTACCGCTGGCATATTCAGGATCCGATCTGTTTTGATGAGGATCTGAAAGTGACGATCCAGCAGATCGGTGTAGGCTACAGAGGATTCTTCGAGAGACAGGATGATGTGGCAAGTGTGGCATACTGGTATCAGGCAGAACCACATAACAGTTTCCCGGAACTTCCTGGTAAAGAAGATCGCTGGCCAAGATAAAACGAATTGTTTTGCCTGAATATATTAATAAAAAGCAGAGGAAATCCGTTCATGAAGAACGATTTTCTCTGCTTTTTTAGTTGCGCGAGTAACGAGCTAAAGTCCGTGCCTGCACGAGACCCTGGCAACTACCGTGTCCCCATCTTACGCACCACACACAAAACTGCCCCGATCACATTCATGAACAAAAAGGATTTGCCCAGATCATCCACGATGTGGAAAAACAATTTGGCACCTTCCAACGGAGCCGGGCTGGCAGGAAGGATTGGATAGGCATAGGTGGATGCAAAGGCCAGAAGAACCAGAACAACGAAACCGAACAGTCCCCGTCCCATGTCAACCTGGCGGATCTTGCCGTGGTCCGGCATCCGTTTTCTGCTGGCGATCCACAGTGCCTGGATACAACCAAAGCCCACACAGATCAGTGCCCCAATCAGATAGATTCCCTGGGCATAATTCTTTTCCTGTACTACTCCGGCGATGGAGCCAAGGGTCACCCGGTTGGCCCAGAAGTTCTGTGCCATACGAAGGGTGGACAAAGCCATCAGGGCTACGCAGATCCACTGGAGCACAAGATAAAACAGGGTGCCTCCCAGTTTTACGCTCCCGGTGGTCAGGGAAGCTGCCGCAGACAGCAGTCCACCTCCCTTTTTCTTCTTTTTGTGCTTGGTTTTTGTCTTTTGTGTAGTGGTTTTATGAACAGTATGCTGGTTTGTGGCAGTATTTTTATATCTGCCGGAATCGGAGGTTTGCTTCTTTCTGTCTTCTTCCCGACGTCCTGCAGCAGTCCTGGTTGTACCGGAAGCAGGTCTGCCGGTACCGGAGTTTCCGGCAGCAGCCGGCGCAGTCGATTTACGGTTTACATAATCATCAAAAGATTTCCAATCGTCCACCAGACGATCATCATCTGTATTGTTAGCGGCTGAAAGATTGGCATCGGAAGCAGCCGGAAGCGGCGCACCACAGTAACTGCAGAAACGACCGGTGACCTCAGCACCACAGGATGGACACTTCATATGATATATTCTCCCCTTCATAAAAAAATTTACCGTCACAATCAGTCAGTAAACAACCGTATCTGAGATTGCTTATCAGACTCTGTTAAGTATTGATGTGATGAGATAAAATCTCATGATTTATTTTATCACGAAACAAGGGAAACATATCTGAAGATTTTGTGAAAAAATAATGAAAAATAATTACATTTTTTGGTGAAAAAGCAAGAATCGGAAGGAGAAGATTGCGTTGACACCATCTATACCGATTGGTATAATATAGGAAAACAGGGAGTAATCCCGGAAAAATAGGAATCAACAGCTAATAAATATAAGGAAAAGGGGATGAAACAGATGGATAATCGGCAGCTGATCATTGAAAAAGCGCTGGAACTGTTTTGTGCTCGTGGATATGACGCAGTGGGGGTTCAGGAGATCGCAGAACAGTCCGGAATTACAAAACCAACGCTGTATTATTATTTTGGCAGTAAGCAGGGATTGATGGAGACGATCCTTGAGGAGAACAGTCGTATTCTGGAAGAGATGCTGGAAAAAGCAGTGGAAGAACCGGGGGATGTCCCGCAGGTGTTATACCGTGTGGCGAGAGCGTATTTTGATTTTGCGGGAAGCCACTGGCAGTTTTATCTGTTCATGCTGAGTCAGTTTTATTCCGGTAAAAAATCCGAAGGTTTTCGGGCTGTGTATCCGCGGATCCAGAAATATTATCAGCTGGTAGTGCGGATCTTTGAAGATTCTGCAGATCGTCTGGGAAATATGGGCGGCCGTCAGGAGCAGTTCGCGGTCAGCTTCATGGGGATTCTGGATTCCCATATGATGATGCTGGGAAGAGAGCAGGATGAAGAACACGGACTGGTGATGACGGATCAGAGAACGTATGAGATCGTCCGGCAGTTCCTGTACGGTATTTATTCGTAACTGCGAAAGTATGGAACAGTTGCAGCATGTATGAGTGTGAAAAATAACTGGAAAGACAGTTAAGATAAAAGAAGAAGGAGACAGGGATATGGCAAAGATGGAGTTTGGGGAACTGGATCAATATTTGTTTGGTCAGGCAACGCATTATGATATTTATAAGAAACTGGGAGCGCATCCGGTAACACAAAATGGAAAAAGCGGCACGTATTTTGCAGTATGGGCACCAAACGCAGAGGATGTTTCTGTTGTCGGTGAGTTTAATGACTGGGATCCGGAGCGCCATCCGATGAAAAAGACAGGACCGATCGGTGTCTGGGAGACTTTTGTTGCAGGAGCCAAAGTGGGAGATCTGTATAAATTCTGTATCCGTGCCATGGACGGAAGACTGCTGTACAAAGCAGATCCTTATGCAAGCTGGTCTGAGATGCGCCCGGGCAATGCATCTCGTATCGCGGATATCACAGGTTTCAAATGGGGCGATGCCGCATGGATGAAGAAGAGAAAAGAGACCGATCCGAGAAGAGCGGCTCTCTCAATCTACGAAGTACATCCGGGGTCCTGGAAAAAACATCCGGCATCTGAGGCAGATCCGGACGGTTTCTACAGCTATCGGGAACTGGCACATGAGCTGGCAGATTATGTAAAACGTATGGGTTATACTCATGTGGAACTGATGGGCATCGCGGAGCATCCGTTTGACGGTTCCTGGGGTTATCAGGTTACCGGTTACTATGCACCGACCGCCCGTTTCGGATCTCCGAAAGAATTCAAATATCTGGTCAATTATTTACATAAAAATAAGATCGGTGTCATCCTCGACTGGGTACCGGCGCATTTCCCGAAAGATGCTCACGGACTGGCAGAGTTTGACGGAACCTGTATCTACGAGCATTCCGACCCACGTCAGGGAGAGCATCCGGACTGGGGTACCAAGATCTTTAATTATGGGAAAAACGAAGTCAAGAATTTCCTGATCGCGAACGCACTGTACTGGATCGAAGAGTTCCATGTAGACGGTCTGCGTGTGGATGCAGTGGCGTCCATGCTGTATCTGGATTATGGAAAGAAAGACGGACAGTGGATCGCGAATAAATATGGCGGTAACGAGAACCTGGAGGCTATTGAATTTTTCAAGCATCTGAATACTCTGATTCTTGGAAGAAACAAAGGAACCATGATGATCGCTGAAGAGTCTACTGCATGGCCGAAAGTAACCGGAGATGTGGAAAAAGAGAACGGTCTCGGATTCACGTTTAAGTGGAACATGGGATGGATGCACGATTTCCTGGAGTATATGAAACTGGATCCGTATTTCAGAAAATTCAACCATAATAAGATGACCTTCTCCATGACGTATGCTTTCAGCGAGGCGTATATTCTGGTACTGTCTCATGATGAAGTTGTCCATCTGAAATGCTCCATGATCAACAAGATGCCCGGAGAGTACGATGACAAATTTGAGAATCTGAAAGCCGGATATTCCTTCATGATGGGGCACCCGGGTAAGAAACTGCTGTTTATGGGACAGGAGTTCGGACAGTTTCAGGAGTGGAGTGAGGCGAGAGAGCTTGACTGGTATCTGCTCCGTGAGGCAAGACATCAGCAGTTACAGGATTATGTAAGAGATTTGCAGATGATGTATAAAAAATATCCGGCACTGTATGCGGATGCCAATGGTTATGATGGTTTTCAGTGGATCAATGCCGATGATGCAGACCGAAGCATCTACAGCTTCATCCGCTGGTCACCGACGAAAAGAAACAACCTGCTGTTTGTCTGCAACTTTACACCGGTAGAACGGAAAGACTACTGGGTAGGTGTACCGCAGAAGAAACAGTGTAAATTAATCCTGAGCAGTGCAGACCCGGCTTACGGCGGACAGCATCATGTGGACAATCCGGTATTCAAACCGGTCAAGGGAGAATGTGACGGACAGCCATACCATGTGGCATATCCGCTGGCTCCATACGAAGTTGCAATATTTGCATTTAATTAAGAAAAGAAATATAGATAACAGAAAACGACGGAATCTGTCGGCAGAACAATCTGCCGACAGATTTTTTTGCAAGCAACGAGCCAAAATCCGTGCATGCACGAAACGCTGTACTGGTATGGCTACGTTTTCTGTAATCTCTGCTCACTAAAATCACCTCGCAGGATAGGATCAGTGAACGGATCAGAAACATACCGAAAAACTATGTTTATGGTGAAAATGAATTGACAAATGCACCTTACTTTGCTAACATAATGAAGTATGATTGTTAAAAAATCAGGCCAAATAAGGAGGAGAAAGAGTAAAATGAAAAGATTCAAAAAACTTGTGTCTGTACTTACTCTGACAGCGATGCTTGCAGCAAGTCTGACAGCTTGTGGCGGAAAAGATCCGGTTGCAGAAGATGACAGCACAGCAGGCACAACCACTGCCGACAGCAGTACAGCTACCACAGAGACTTCTGGTGACAGTACATTTACCTATGCCATCTCCGGAGACCCTACAGAGACTGTCAATGTTATCACAACATCTGACCGTTGGGGATTATCTACTGTAAAGATGATCTACTCCCCACTGTATATGAATAATGCCGATGGAATCAACTGGTTCCTGGCTACAGATTACAGCGTATCCGATGATAATCTGACCTATACATTCAAACTGAGAGATGATGTAAAATGGTCTGACGGTGAACCGTTTACCGCAGATGATGTTGTATTTACATACGAAGCCATGGAACAGGAGGATAACCTTGGATGGGCGTATTCTCAGCTGGTTTACGAGCAGGGAACGGTAAAAGTGGAAAAAGTGGATGATTACACCGTATCTTTCACATTCCCGTTCGTAACACCTACGGCTATTGAGATGTTAAGTCAGATTTTCATTATGCCGGAGCACATCTACAAAGATGTCACAGATTTTGAGCATAACGATTACAATATGAACTCCGTAGGAACCGGTCCTTACAAACTGGTAGATTATCAGTCAGGTTCATATCTGAAGTTTGAAGCAAACGAAAACTACTACAAAGGCGAACCGTCTGTTAAAAATGTAGTATTCCAGATCATCGAAAATGCAGATACTGCGATCCTGGCTCTGCAGAACGGTGAAGTGGATGCTTATCAGATGACACCACAGCAGGTGAAAAAACTGGATCTGGATGCAAGCAACCTGACTGCTTATTCTTACACAGAGGGTCGTGTCGGTTACCTGCAGATCAACTGCAACCGTGTAACAGACGAAAACGTTCGTAAGGCCCTGCTGTTTGCCATGGACAGAAAAGCAATGGATGATGCAGCCTTCGAATCTGACGAATACTACAGCATTCCGTATACCTTCCTGCCAACCAACAGCCAGTTCTACACAGAAGACGGTGTGGAAAAATACGAGCAGGATGTAGACAAAGCAAAGAGTATGTTAGAGGAAGCCGGTGTGAGTGGTCTGAAACTGAAACTGGGTTACATCTCCAGTGATGCCGTACAGTCCGCACAGGCACTGCTGATTCAGGAACAGCTGCAGGAAGTTGGTGTGACGGTAGAACTTGCCGGCGGAGACGGAACAGCCATTGCAAACGCAATGAAGGATCCGGATAACGAGTACGATATGTATCTGGGCGGTTATATCATGGGTATTGACCCGGATACCTTCTCCAGCCTGTTTGAAAATGATGGTGCTTACAACTACATGCACTACAGTGGATACGATACCATCGATCAGCTGTTTGAGGAAGGTCGTTCTGAATTGGATGAGTCTGCAAGAAAGGAAACCTATGCAAAACTGCAGGCAGCTGTCCAGGATACAGGTGCTTTCTATCCGATCATTTCCAACAACAAGATCCTGGTTGTAAACAACAGAATCCAGGGTGTGGAAGATGCAGGACTTGTTCCGGTATATACCTTCGAGGATACTTCCAGTCTGAAAATTGCTGAATAAGTAATCATCAAAGATTAGACACTATTTATAATGAGGGCGGAATTCTTCTGAAACAGGCGAAGAGTTCCGCTTTTTGGGCTTAAGAATGAAAAACAAAAGGAGAAAAAGGTATGGCAAAGTATATTTTCAAACGTATTCTTACTGCGATCCCACTGATCATCGTGATCACGATCCTGTGTTTTTCTCTGATTCATCTGGCACCGTATGATGCCATCGATGCCATGACAACTCCGAAGATGTCTCCGGAGTTGGTACAGATGATCCGTGAAAAATACGGTTATGATCAGCCGGTCTACGTGCAGTATATCCGCTGGCTGGAAGGAATTCTGAATGGAAACTTCGGCTATTCTATCGTGACAAAAACGAATATTTTCGATGAGCTGGCGACAAGAATCCCGAACACGATCAAGCTGGTGCTGCCGTCTTATCTGACTGCCTATGTGATCTCAATCGTGCTGGGTCTGGTGGCCGGTTCTCACAAAAACAAATGGCTGGACAAACTGATCGACGGGATCTGTTCCCTGTGGATCGCGATGCCGACTTTCTGGGTAGCGATGCTCTTTATCTATCTGTTCGGCTATAAACTGCGGATCCTTCCGATCCTTGGCATGCATACGGTAGGTGTGAATACTTTGTCTGATTTCCTGTTGCATTTTATTACACCGTATCTGGTGCTGACACTGGCATTTATCCCGGACAATGTGCGTTATGTGCGTTCTTCCACGATCACACAGTACTCCGAGGATTATGTTATGGTACAGAAGGCATTTGGCGCTTCCAAAGCAGAGATCATGTTCAAACATGTCTGTAAGAACGTACTGCTTCCGGTTATCACAAAACTGGGTATGGCATTGCCAACGCTGGTAACAGGTGCGGTTATCACGGAAACCGTATTCAGCTGGCCGGGTATCGGACCGTATTTTATCAAGGCGGTACAGGGTATGGACTATCCGATTGTTATGATCGTTTTGATATTGTCTTCCACCCTGGTAGTCCTGGGAAATCTGCTGTCCGATATTTTATACTGTGTGACAGATCCGCGTATCAGAAAGATGGGGTAATCGTATGGCAATGAATCATTCACAGAAAAAACGTCTGGAAAATGTCTGGGAGGCATTAAAACACGACAAAATCGCAATATTTTCTATTATCTTCCTTGCACTGATCCTGATATTATCCTTACTGGCTCCGGTACTCCCGCTGGAACCGAATAAAACCGATGTCGCTCATATGTTAGAGGCACCAAGCAGTGCCCATATTTTCGGAACCGATGAAGTGGGCCGTGATTATCTGGCGCGTGTCATCTACGGAGGCCGTGTGTCCCTGCTGGTCGGCGTGCTTGCCATGCTGATGAGTGTGACCATCGGTGTCACTGTTGGGATTCTTGCCGGTTACCTCGGCGGTATCATAGATGGTATCCTGATGCGGATCGTTGACATTCTGCAGTCCATTCCGTGGCTGATCCTGGTTACGGTTATCAGTATTTTCTTCAAACAGGGACTGGTGTCCATTATTATCGTGATCGGATTCTTCTCCTGGATGGAAATCGCCCGTCTGGTGCGTGCGGAGGTTATGTCCGTCAAAGAGAGGGAATACGTCCTCTATGCGGACTTTGCCGGCGTGCCGTTATTTAAAATGGTACTCCGTCATCTGATTCCTTCGGTACTGCCGACGATCATCATCGCAGCGACCACCAGTATCTCCAATGCGATCATGACAGAATCTTCCTTAAGTTTTTTGGGGATCGGTATTCAGGAACCGCTGTCTTCCTGGGGAAAATTACTGCAGAGTGCACAGAGTAACCTGCAGAATGCCGTTTACATGGCGATCATCCCCGGTCTTTTGATCATGCTGACCATCTTTGCGTTCAACAAACTGGGCAATCTGCTTCGAATCTATGTAGATCCCCGTGTCATGGATGCAGGCAAATAGGAGGAGTGGAGATGAAAGAAAACAGAGTATTAACCATAGACAATCTGACCACTACGTTTGAGAGTCACAAACAGAAGATTCAGGCGGTGCGCGGTGTCTCCCTCCATGTGGATGAAGGAGATATTCTGGCTATTGTAGGAGAGTCCGGAAGTGGGAAAAGTGTAACCATGAAGTCGGTCATGGGACTTCTTGGAGAAAATGCAGATGTGCAGGCAGATCATCTGGAACTGCTGCAGAAGGATCTGCTGTCCATGTCCGAAAAAGAAAAACGGAAAATGCGTGGAAAAGATATGGCAATGATCTTCCAGGATCCGATGACTGCCTTGAATCCGCTGAAAAAGATCGGGTATCATATGATCGAGGTACTCCGCCGTCACCGGAACCTGAGCAAGGCAGAAGCAAGAAAAGTAGCCATCGATATGCTGGGAAAGGTAGGAATCCCGTCGGCAGAAAGCCGGATGGATCAGTATCCCCATGAATTTTCCGGTGGTATGAGACAGCGTGTCATGATCGCAATGGCGCTGTGCTGCCAGCCGCGGCTGCTGATCGCCGATGAACCGACAACCGCACTGGATGTAACGATCCAGGCGCAGATCCTGCAGCTTCTCAAACAGTTAAATGAAAATGAGCAGATGAATATTATTCTAATCACCCACGATCTCGGGGTGGTAGCTTCTCTGGCGAAACGGATCGAAGTGATGTACGGAGGTCTGATCATGGAAGAGGGAACCACAGAAGAGATCTTCGAACATCCAACCCATCCGTACACGAGAGCACTGCTTCATGCGATTCCAAAATGTGAGAGCGGATGTCGGGAACGTCTCGAACCGATCCCGGGTATGGCACCGTCTCTGGCGAATCCGCCGGCAGGATGTCCATTTGTGACCCGCTGTCGGTTTGCATGCGAGGAATGTAAGAAAGGGATCCCGTCCATGCGGGCATATTCCGATACCCAGTCCTCCAGATGTATCTTCACAAAAGAAGAACTGGACGAGAAAGAGAAGAAAGAAGAGGAGAAATAATATGGAAACAAAAGAACAATATCTTCTGGAAGCGAAGAATCTGTCCAAGTATTTCCCGGTCAAAAATTTCTTCGGAAAACTGGTACAGGAAGTACGGGCGGTGGACCGTGTGAACCTTTCCATTAAAAAAGGAGAAACCTTCGGTCTGGTGGGAGAGTCCGGCTGTGGAAAGTCCACACTGGGCCGTACTCTGATCCGTATGTATGAGCCGACCGATGGAATCTTAACCTACGACGGTCACGACATCACAAAGACAAAGGGTAAAGAACTCCTTGCATATCATAAAAGAATGCAGATTATTTTTCAGGATCCTTATTCTGCGCTGGATCCCCATCAGAATGTAAGAGAAATCATGGCCGAACCGATTTCCGTCTTTGAAAAACTTCCGGAAAAAGAGATGGATGAGCGGATCGTAAGTCTTCTTGAAAAAGTAGGTATGAAGGCAGACGATATGGAAAAATATGCCTATGAATTTTCAGGCGGACAGCGTCAGCGTATCGGTATCGCAAGAGCCTTATCCGTCAATCCGGAATTCCTGCTCTGCGATGAGCCGATCTCCGCACTGGACGTATCGATCCAGGCACAGGTTGTCAACGTGCTGGAAGATCTGCAGCAGGAACTGGGACTGACTTACCTGTTTGTGGCACATGATCTGTCCATGGTGCGCCATATCTCCGACAGGATCGGTGTGATGTACCTTGGTAAGATCGTGGAGAGCGGAGACAGCGATGAAGTGTATGACAATCCATGCCACCCATACACCCGGGCACTGCTGGCCTCCATTCCGATCGCAGATCCGAAGCGGGCACTCAGCCTGGAACATTGCGGCATCGAGGGAGACCTTCCGAGTCCGCTGCATGTTCCGTCCGGCTGTCGTTTCCATACACGCTGTCCTTATGCGACCGAGCAGTGCAGACAGCAGGAACCGGAACTGGAAGAGAGAACACCGGGTCATATGGTGGCCTGCTGGAAAAAATAAAAAGAGTGAGGAACAGATAAAAATATGCTTTCAAAAGAACTTTACCGAACCTATGTCCAGATCCTGAAAGATGAACTGGTGCCGGCGATGGGATGTACCGAGCCCATCGCCATCGCTTACGCGGGAGCCGTGGCCAGAAAGACACTGGGAGTCCTGCCGGAGCGGGTGGAGGTTGCGGTCAGCCGAAATATTATAAAAAATGTAAAAAGCGTGGTTGTTCCACATACCGGTGGCTTACGTGGAATCGAAGCCGCCGCAGCTGCCGGAATCGTGGCAGGAGATGCTGCGAAGGAACTGGAGGTCATCTCCCATGTGGAACAGGAAGACATCGAAGCAATGGGAACCTTCCTGAAGGAGGTTCCGTGCAGTGTCTGTGAGGCATCCTCTGATCTGATCTTTGATATTCAGATTACTTTATATCACGGAGAAGATAGAGCGAGTGTACGGATCACCGATTTTCACACGAATCTGGTGCATGTGTCCAGAAACGGGGAGATCCTTCTGGCAAAAGAGATTACCGGAAAAGAAGAGTCCGCGCTGGCAGACAAATCGACGCTTACCATAGAAAAAATCTTTGCATTTGCAAAGGAAGTGGACCTTGCAGATGTCCGGGAAGTACTGGAACGTCAGGTTCGTTACAACATGGCGATCGCCGAGGAAGGGCTCTGCGGTAATTACGGAGCCAATATTGGAAAGGTTCTGCTGGCCACTTACGGCGATCAGGATGTCAAGGTGCGCGCCAAAGCCATGGCAGCTGCCGGTTCTGATGCAAGAATGAACGGCTGTGAGCTTCCGGTGGTGATCAATTCCGGAAGCGGCAACCAGGGAATCACAGCTTCTGTCCCGATCGTGGTTTTCGCAAAAGAACTGCAGGTATCGGAAGAAACGATGTACCGGGCACTGGTGATCTCGAATCTGGCAACGATCCATATCAAAGAAGGAATCGGCAGACTTTCCGCATACTGCGGTGCAGTGGGAGCCGGATGTGGCTGTAGCGCCGGGATTGCCTACCTGTACGGAGACGGCAAGAAGGAGGGCGAACATGCCATTGTCAACGGTCTTGCTATTGTATCAGGCATGATCTGCGACGGAGCAAAAGCATCCTGCGCAGCAAAGATCGCGTCTTCTGTAGACGCGGGAATCCTTGGGTACTTTATGTATAAGAACGGACAGCAGTTTATCGGCGGTGACGGTATCGTAAAAAAAGGTGTGGAAAATACGATCCGCTGTGTAGGTAAACTGGCATCCGAGGGTATGCTCGAGACAGACCGGGAAATCGTTCATCTGATGATCCACGGATAATACATACAGAAAAATAAGCTCCTTTTGCATGAAAAGAACGGTTAGTTGTATGAAACCAAAACGCAAAGGGGGCTTTACTTTTTGGACAAAACGTGATAAAAGTATAGAGGAGTAACTATTCGGTAAGAATATCCTGTGAGTTCTTTTGACAGGAACTGTTGAAAGAACTCACAGGATATGCAGACAAAAATTCAGGGCTGTTTTAGAGAAAACAGCCCTTTTTGGGCGTTTTTCAGGAGGTAAAAAACATGACAAAGATTGACATTATTTCAGGATTTTTAGGAGCCGGAAAAACAACACTGATTAAAAAACTGCTCTCTGAAGCTTTAAAAGGTGAGCAGGTAGTGCTGATTGAAAATGAATTTGGAGAGATCGGTATCGACGGAGGATTCTTAAAGGACTCCGGTATCGAGATCCGTGAGATGAACTCCGGATGTATCTGCTGTTCTCTGGTAGGTGATTTCGGAACTTCTCTGAAAGAAGTGATCACAACCTATCATCCGGATCGTATCATCATCGAGCCGTCAGGTGTAGGCAAACTCTCTGACGTCATCAAAGCGGTAAAAGGTGTGGATGTGGACTGCGAGATCAGCCTGAACAGCTATACAACCGTAGCGGATGTAAACAAATGCAAAATGTATATGAGAAACTTCGGTGAATTCTTCGAGAACCAGTTACAGTATGCAAGAACGATTATTCTGAGCCGTACCGATACACCGAAGGCTACTGAGGAGAAAGTAGCAAAAGCAGTCGCTCTGATCCGTGAAGTGAACAAAGACGCAGTGATCATTACCACTCCGATCGAAAAACTGGACGGTGCACAGATCCTGGAAGCGATGGAGCAGGGCAGAGAAGAAGACGAAGATTTCTGCCCGGTATGCGGTGGACACCACGATCATGACCACGAGCATGAGCATCATCATCACGACCACGACGACGAGTGCGGATGTGACCATGACCACGAACATGAGCATCATCACCATGATCATGATGGCGAGTGCGGATGTGACCATGACCATGAACATCATCATCACGACCATGACGATGAGTGCGGATGCGGACATGACCACGATCACGAACATCATCACCATGATGGCGAGTGTGGATGCGGTCACGATCATCACCATCATCATGCAGATGAAGTATTTACAAGCTGGGGTCGTGAGACTGCTAAGAAGTATACAAAAGAAGAGATCGAAGCTGCATTAAAGACACTGTCAGAAGCAGAAGATCTCGGTGTGATCCTTCGTGCCAAAGGTATGGTGGACGGAAAAGACGGACAGTGGATCTACTTTGATATGGTTCCGGAAGAGTATGAGGTACGCACCGGTACTCCACAGATCACAGGTAAGATCTGTGTGATCGGTTCCAAGATGGCAGAAGACAAAATTGCTGAAATTTTTGGAGTGAATGAGTAATGATGAAGAGAGATGTTCCCGTATATTTAATTACAGGATTTTTAGAGAGTGGTAAAACCCAGTTTCTGGATTTTACCATTCATCAGAGTTATTTTCAGATTCCGGACAAAACGCTTCTGATTCTCTGTGAAGAGGGAGAAGAAGAGTACGATGAGGAAAGCCTGAAAAAAATGAATACGGTGATCGAGATCATCGAAGATCCGGAAGACTTTAACGCGGATACCCTGCAGATGTTGAATAAAAAACATCAGCCTGGCAGAGTCCTGGTAGAGTACAATCCGCTGTGGTCTGTAGATAAGTTCTATCAGACCGATATGCCACGTTACTGGGATCTGGCACAGCATATCGTAACCGTGGATGCCAGCACCTTCCAGATTTATATGAACAATATGAAATCTTTATTCATGGAGATGATCCGAAACGCGGACCTGGTAATTTTCAACCGCTGTCAGGATGAACATCCGCTGGCAAACTTCCGCCGCAGCGTCAAAGTTGTCAATTCCAGAGCGGAAGTGGTATTTGAAAATGAAGAGGGCGAGATCGACGATATTTTCCAGGATGAGATGCCGTATGATATGAACGCGGATATCATTGATATCGAAGATATCGATTATGGTATCTGGTATGTGGATATGATGGATAACCTGGACAAATATGTGGATAAGACCGTCCGTTTCAAAGGACAGGTGTTGAAAAGTCGTGAGCTGAACGCAGGATTTTTCGTGCCCGGACGTATGGCGATGACCTGCTGTGCGGACGATACCCAGTTTATCGGCTATATCTGTAAGAATCCGGCAGCCAAGAGACTGCGGATCGGCAGCTGGGTAACGGTAACTGCAAAAGTTAAAGACGAATTTATGGAAGTATACAACGGCAGAGGTCCGGTATTGTACGCAACAGAGATTGAAGCGGCAGAAAAACCGGAGCAGGAGCTGGTATACTTCGGCTGATGAAGGAGTTATCATTATGTATCTGATCGTAGGCCTGGGCAATCCGGGAAAACAGTATGAAAATACCCGCCATAACGTGGGATTTGACGCGGTTGATCTTCTAGTGGATGAGTATCGCGTACCCTCTTCGGGAAAACAACATAAGGCAATGTACGGAAAGGGCGTGATCGCGGGTCAGAAAGTGATCCTGGCGAAACCGCTGACCTACATGAACCTGAGCGGGGAATCAGTGAGAGCCCTGGTAGACTATTATAAGATCGATCCGGAAGAAGAACTGATCGTGATCTATGACGATATCAGTCTGGAACCGGGAAAGATCCGGATACGGAAAAAAGGAAGTGCGGGCGGCCATAACGGCATCAAAAATATTATCGCACAGCTGGGCACCCAGAACTTCCAGAGAATCAAAGTTGGAGTCGGAGAAAAGCCGAAGGGCTGGGATCTGGCAGATTATGTGCTGGGACACTTTTCCAAAGAAGACCGGGGACTGGTGGATGACGCGCTGAAACGCGTGGCAGGCGCCGTGGAACTGATGGTGCAGGGAGAAGTGGATCAGGCGATGAATCAGTTTAACTAGAAAGGGAAAACGATGGATGCATTCGTACAACCATTATATGAACTGGCCGATTTTGATGCGATCATAAGACAACTGAAGAAACCGGGAATCGTACAGGTTTCCGGATGCCTGGACTCCCAGAAAGCTCATTTTACCAATGGGCTTCTCCGGGAGTTTCCTTTTCGACTGATCGTTGCGGAAAATGATCTGAAAGCCAAGGCATTTTATGAGGATTTTCGGCTGTATGACCCGGAAGTACTGTATTATCCGGCGAGGGATCTGATCTTTTATCAGGCAGATATCCATGGTAATCTTCTTACCAGACAACGGATCCAGGTGCTTCGCGCACTGCTGGAGCGGGAAGAAGTGACGATCGTTACTTCGATCGACAGCTGCCTGGACTGTCTGGTGCCGCTTGCCGTGTGGAAGGAAAAAGTAATAAAGATTCGCAATGACAGCGAGATTGACCTGGATCGGATGAAAAGACATCTGGTGGAACTCGGGTATGAATGGGCGGCGCAGGTAGAGGTTCCGGGACAGTTTTCTATCCGTGGTGGAATCATGGATGTATTTTCTCTGACCGAGGATAATCCGTGGCGTATCGAACTGTGGGGAGATGAGGTGGATTCCATCCGCAGTTTTGATGCGGAAAGCCAGCGTTCGATCGAGAATCTGGAGGAGATTACGATCTATCCGGCGACGGAAGTGGTGCTGGATAAGGAGACGATCCGACAGGGCATCAAAGCCATTGAAAAAGAGGCGCAAAAGAGTCAGAAGAAGTTCCGGGACGAGATGAAGACAGAGGAAGGGGCGAGAGTCCGCCAGATCGCCGCTGAATTAAAAGATCAGTTAGAAGAGATGGAGCACATTGCCGGAGCAGAAAGTTTTGTCCGGTATTTTTATAAGAAAACAGAATCGTTATTGGAATATCTGCCGGAGAACACGCTGGTTGTGATCGACGAGCCGAACCGGTTGACGGAACACGCAAAGACGACGGAAGAAGAATTCCGGGAGAGTATGATTCACCGTCTGGAAAAGGGGTATCTTCTGCCCGGACAGATGGAAGTGATCCGGAACCATCAGGAAGTAGTGCACCGTTTTCACCAGATGCATACGCTGTCGCTGTCCACGATGGAGCCGCGGGGAAATGCATGGAATTTTACGATGGAGATGCAGCTGACTGTAAAATCGGTCAACCCGTACAACAACAGTTTTGAGATGCTGGTAAAAGATCTGTTGCGCTGGAAAAAATCCGGTTACCGGATGCTGCTGCTCTCTCCTTCGCGAACAAGGGCGGCCAGACTGGCAAAAGATCTGCAGGATCAGGAACTGTCAGCTTTTTACAGTGAGGATCCGGAAGAACTGATCCAGCCGGGACAGATCAAGGTCACCTGGGGACGGGTAAGCCGTGGCTTCGAGTATCCGATGGTCAAATACGTGGTGATCTCGGAGACGGATATTTTCGGCAAAGAAAAGAAGAAAAAACGGAAAAAATCCCAGTACAGCGGAAAGCAGATCCAGAGCTTTTCGGAGCTTTCCGTAGGAGACTTTGTGGTTCATGAAAACCACGGGCTGGGCGTGTACCGCGGCATCGAGAAGATGGAAGTGGATGGTGTGGTGAAAGACTATATCAAGATCGAGTATGCAGGAAAAAGTAACCTGTATATTCTCGCCACCCAGCTGGATGTCCTGCAAAAATATGCCGGTTCTGATGCGGCAAAGACACCAAAGTTAAACAAACTCGGCGGACAGGAATGGAAGAAGACCAAGACGAAGGTCCGCGGAGCTGTAAAGAATATCGCGAAAGATCTGGTGGCCCTGTATGCAGCCAGACAGCAGGAAGCCGGTTTCCGCTATGGACCGGATACGGTATGGCAGCGGGAATTTGAAGAGATGTTTCCATTTGAAGAGACGGAGGATCAGCTGCAGGCGATCGAGGCGGCAAAGCAGGATATGGAGAGCCCGAAGATCATGGATCGGCTGATCTGCGGAGATGTGGGCTACGGGAAGACGGAGATTGCGATCCGTGTGGCCTTTAAGGCGATCCAGGAGGGAAAACAGGTGGTTTATCTGGTTCCGACCACGATCCTTGCACAGCAGCATTACAATACATTTGTACAACGGATGAAGGATTTTCCGGTGCGCGTGGACCTTCTGTGCCGGTTCCGCACCGCCAGCCAGCAGAAAAAGACGATCGGGGATCTGAAAAAAGGTCTGGTGGATATTCTGATCGGCACCCATCGGGTGTTGTCCAAAGATGTGCAGTTTAAAGATCTGGGACTGCTGATCATCGATGAGGAACAGCGCTTTGGTGTTACTCACAAAGAAAAGATTAAGCAGATGAAACAGAATATCGATGTCCTGACCCTGACAGCGACGCCGATTCCGCGAACTCTTCACATGAGTCTGATCGGAATCCGGGATATGAGTGTTCTGGAAGAAGCACCACAGGACCGTACACCGATCCAGACCTATGTGATGGAATATAACGATGAGATGGTACGGGAGGCGATCAGCCGGGAACTGGCACGCGGTGGTCAGGTGTATTATGTATACAATCGTGTAAACAACATTGAAGAGATCACCAATCAGATCCGAAAACTGGTTCCGGAGGCGAATGTGGCATTTGCCCACGGACAGATGAGCGAGCGTGAACTGGAAAAGATCATGTACGGGTTTATCAACGGAGAGATCGATGTTCTGGTCTCCACAACAATCATCGAGACGGGGCTGGATATCTCGAATGCCAATACCATGATCATCCATGATGCGGATCAGATGGGACTTTCCCAGCTGTATCAGCTGAGGGGAAGGGTAGGACGCTCCAACCGGACCGCATACGCGTTTCTGATGTACCGGAGAAATAAGATGTTAAAAGAAATCGCAGAAAAACGCCTCCATGCGATCCGCGAATTCACTGAACTGGGAAGCGGGATCAAGATTGCCATGCGTGATCTGGAACTGCGTGGTGCGGGCAATCTTCTGGGAGCGGAACAGCACGGTCACATGGAAGCGGTAGGATACGATCTCTACTGTAAGATGCTGAATGAAGCCGTACAGGAAGCAAAAGGAATCGAAGTACAGGAAGACTTCGAGACAACGATCGACCTGCAGATCAATGCGTACATTCCGGAAAAATATATTCCGAATGAATACCAGAAGCTGGATATTTACAAACGGATCGCGGCGATCGAGAACCGGGAAGAGTATGAGGATATGATGGAAGAACTGCTGGACCGTTTTGGAGAACCGCCGAAGATGGTGCAGAACCTCCTCGCAGTGGCAAGCCTGAAAGCCATGGCTCACCGGATCTATCTGACCGAAGTTAAGCAGCTTGACGACAGCCTGAAACTTACCATGTATGAGCGGGCGAAGATTGACACAGCGAAGATACCGGAGATCCTGAATCAGTATCCGGAAGAACTGCAGTTTAAAATCGAAACAAATCCGTATTTTCTGTATCGTCCGAGAAATCGAAAGGCAAAGGAAGCAGTGCCGATGCAGGAGAAGGCGACTGAATTACTGACGGTCATGCAGTGTCTGGTATAAGTGCAGGCAAATTCTTGTGGTCAGCATAAATTCAGTGCATCGCGAAGCGTGTTACTGAGAACGTAGTGAACAGTAACGAGCGCTTGTGAAAAAAGATTGAAATAAAAGGAAAAAAGTTGCCCCATAGGCGGAAATAGTCTATAATAAATGCTATTAGTGAATAAATGTACTCCCGGAGTACATAAAAGGGTAACGGAGGAAAACATGAGAAAGTTAAATAAAACCGCAGCATGTGGGATTCTGGCAGCTGCTCTTGCAGCAGGTACACTGTCCGGATGCTCAAAAGCAATTGATGGAACAAAAACCGTAGCAACTGTAGGAGATGAAAAAGTAACATTGGGTCTGGCAAGCTATATGACAAGAGATCAGCAGGCGCAGACCATGAGTTATTATAATATGCTGATGTCACAGTATGGTGTCAGCGGCTCTGCATCTAATGTGTGGGATCAGAAAGGAGACGACGGGAAAACTGTCGGGGAAAGCTCCAAAGATGGCGTCATGAAGACAATTAATCAGTTGTATGTACTGAAAGCACATGCGGCAGATTATGACGTTACGATTACGGATGATGAAGAAAAAGCGATCAAAGAAGCAGCAGCGGAATTTATCAAAGACAACGATGAAAAGATCCTGAAAAAACTGGCAGTATCTGAAGACGATATCGTTACGTATCTGGAACTGGTAACGATCCGCAGCAAGATGCATGATCCGATGACTGCAGATGTAGATACCGAGGTCAGCGCCAATGAAAAAGATCAGACAAGAGTCACTATCGTAAAAGTTTCTACAGAAGGAACAGAAAAAGATGATGACGGTAATACCATTGATCTGACAGATGAAGAAAAAGCACAGAAAAAAGACCTGGCACAGCAGGTGCTTGATAAAGTAAAAGCATCCGATGACGTGGCAAACGCAGATATGGATGCACTGGCAAAAGAAGTAGATGACAGTTTAAGTGCGACAGCACCGGCATTTACCACGGCAGGAGATACGGATGATACCTTGGATGAAGCAGTGCAGGATGCGGCTCTGGAATTAAAAGACGGAGAGGTTGCCGACAAAGTCATTGAAGGTGATGACGGTTACTATGTGGTACGTCTGGATAAGATGCTGGATGAAGATGCGACAGAAAACAAAGAGAAGACGGTTATTTCAGAAAGAAAATCTGATCTGTATGACAGCACACTGGAAGACTGGGTAAAAGAAGAAAAAATCAAGGTTGATGATAAAGTCTGGGATCAGATCAAAGTTACGGACAGTGTGTCTTTTGAGTATAAGAGCACAGACAGCAGTAAGGGAGACTCTACAGCGACAGATGCAGACAGTACAAAAGACACAGAAGATACATCCGCACAGGATAGCAGTGCATCAGATTCAGCCGCAGAGGACAGTGCTGAATAATATTACAAAGTAAAAAAGCGGAGGATAGAGAGGATGAGTGTAGTACAGTGGACGACAGGAATCCAGCATATCGGAATTCCCACATCAGATATCGAAACAACGATCCGATTCTACGAAGGTCTGGGATTTCAGACCATGCACACAAACCAGGTGCCGGCAAACAAAGCCAAAGTTGCATTCTTGCAGCTGGGGAACCTGATGATCGAAACTTATGCCGAGGGCGGCAACGGTCTGGACGGTGCCATCAATCACTTCGCTTTAAACTGCACAGACATTCAGGCTGCTTATACCTGGATCTGTGAGTATGGCTATAAAGTGTTGTCGGATGGAATCGAAGAACTTCCGTTCTGGGAGAACGGAGTTGCCTTCTTTATTATTGAAGGACCGAATAAAGAACGGATTGAGTTCTGTCAGCGGAAATAAAACGGCTGTACCATATGGAAGGTAAACCTGACGGCAGTGGCTGCCACTGCTGAGAGGTAAACTGACGGTCAGTTTTGAACAGCTATGTCAGAAATTGCGAAATTACTGACTGTGGATGGAAGCACAAGATACGGTTCGAATACACAAGAATCCCTCTGCAGATCCGCAGAAAAATGCAAAGTGATGAGACGAGATATCGAAGACAGCTATGGATATACAGAGGAAGGAGAAAAACATGACAAGACAACAGTTTGACGAATTAACAGCAAAAGGGGTAGTGATTCTGGACGGAGCGACCGGTTCCAATCTACGAAAAGCGGGTATGCCGGTAGGCGTATCTTCCGAACAGTGGGTGATCGAAAATCCTTCTGTTTTGCAGGAATTACAGCGTGCTTATGTGGATGCCGGAAGCCAGATCGTATACGCTCCCACATTTGCAGCCAATACGATCAGCCTCAGAAATTTTAATCTTCAGGATAAAGTACAGGAGCTGAATACAAAACTGGTCAAGATCAGTAAGGACGGAATTGGAGGACGTGCGCTGGTTGCCGGTGACCTGACGACTACCGGTCAGCTGATGGAGCCGAGAGGAGTGCTGACATACACGGAGCTGTATGAAGCGTATAAAGAACAGCTGAAAGCACTGATCGATGCTGGGGTAGATCTGATTGTTGCAGAGACCATGCTGAGCGTAGATGAGACGGTAGTAGCACTGGATGCGCTTCAGGCAGTCAGCAATATCCCGATGATCTGCACCCTGTCTCTGGAAGCAGACGGAAGCGCTATGTACGGAGGCAATGCCGTGGAAGCTGTTCTTACTCTGCAGGAGATGGGAGCAGCAGCTGTCGGCCTGAACTGTTCTGTAGGCCCGGATCAGCTGGAATCTGTTGTGGCCAACATGAAAGAAGTGGCAACCGTGCCGGTCATCGCAAAACCGAATGCCGGAATGCCATTTGTAGATGATAAGGGCGAAGCCCATTATGACATGAATGCAGATGATTTTGCAAAACACACCAAACGCCTGGTAGAGGTAGGCGCCGGAATCGTCGGCGGCTGCTGCGGCACCACACCGGAGTATATCCGGAAGCTGGCGAAGGCGTTGGGAAGATAAAAAATAAAGGTGGGGGAAGTTATGGCGAAAGTCAAGGAATACCGCATTGATCAGGTTGATGAAGTGTGTAATCTTGGAAAAGCTTTATCTTCTCCGGTACGTCTAGAGATACTTCAGCTTTTGTACAGAGACAGCATGATTATCGGAGAAATAGCAAAAAAATTAAACCTTCCGGCTTCCAGTACCGCGTTTCATCTGAAAATACTGGAGCAGGCCGGGCTGATCCGTATGGAAGAACAGCCGGGTACACGCGGGA
The DNA here is from genome assembly GCF_004123145.1 of Blautia faecicola. Taxonomy (NCBI): domain Bacteria; kingdom Bacillati; phylum Bacillota; class Clostridia; order Lachnospirales; family Lachnospiraceae; genus Blautia; species Blautia faecicola. The sequence continues at coordinate 280,658 of NZ_SDKC01000001.1, forward strand.
GTACGAAACTTTGCATTCCTAAACTGGATATTTTGACCATTGATACAACAAAACGTAATATGGATGTAAAAGAAGTATTTAGTGCTGAGATGCCTATTGGTTCATATAGCAGTTGCGAAGTGAGTCCTACCTGTGGACTTTATGGACCGGATGGCAGTGTGGGAAATGATGACAGGGAATACTCCTTTTATTTACCGGAACGAATCAAAGCCGGTCTCTTATGGACTTCATCCGGATATGTGGAATATAAATTTGCCAATGCTGTTCCGGATGGATGCAATGTGGACCGATTGTCGATTTCCATGGAACTGTGTTCCGAAGCACCGGGATACCGGGAAGACTGGAAATCGGATATTACTGTGTGGATTAATGGAATGGATTGCGGAACGTGGACCTGTCCGGGAGATTTTGGGGCAAGACGTGGAAGACTCATGCCGCCAGACTGGCCGGTAGGAAGTACACAGTACGGTGTGCTGAAAACGTGGGAAGTGCGAAAGGACGGAAGTTATCTGAATGGCGAACGTATCAGTGATGTTACGATCGACATGTTGAAAGTAATGGAAAAACCGTATATAAAAGTCAGAATCGGAAATAAAAAAGATGCGAAATATGTCGGAGGATTTAATCTCTTCGGAAAACATTTTGGAGATTATGATCAGGATATTATTCTGTCAATGGAATACTAGTACATCGTTTTCGAAATAACTGTATCATTCACTTGTCTACAAATCCGATTGCACAGTTCAAAAAGCCTCAGCGTAGCCCGCTACGCCTGCGTTTTTTGAACTGCACACTCGAATCCGTATCCTGCGTGAATAATACAGTTATTTACGAAACGATGTACTAGAGTGTGTTTGAAAAAACAGTACCGGGCTACAGCCGGTACTGTTTTTTTATGTCCAAAAATCGAATGTAAAAATTGTGCAAAAATACAATTTCTCACAATTATAATAAAATCTATGTTGAAAAATAAAATATTACAACAGAAATACTGTTATAATAAAAGAAAATAACAGTAAAAATGTATAAAAAGAAGCGAAAAACAGTTGACAAACCGATGAAAAAGCATATAATTATGGATAAAGAAACAGAAACACTGTTGCAAATAAACCTAAAACAAAATATCGAGACATAAACAAACAGTAAAACTGTTAAAATTATTCTGGCCGGATAAAATAGAGAACGATGTAAGGAATGTTGACTGTAGCAATGATGCTCTATCACTGTATTCAGTTTTTCGGGAAAGAGGAATATGGATTCCAAAAAATATTGGTCAATCTTATCAATCTGTCTACATTTTCGGGATTTATGTTCTGTTTTGGGTACACCAATCAGATAGCTTATTACCAGAAAGAGTGGAAAAACAGTTTTGGAAAGATGCTGAAAAACGTATGCCGCATGTTGATTGCATTTTATATTTCGGGCATCGCCTATGTAGCATTGGTAGAGGGAAAGATATTTCGTTGGAAATTTGTAGCGGAAGTGGTAATGCTGAAAAAATATCCGGGCTGGTCGGAATTTTTGGTTTCTTTTGCAGCAGTATTACTGGTGGGGATTTTTCTGTATCCGATCATAAGACGGATGAACACGATAATGTTTTTGGGGGTGGCTTGTATAAGCTGTATTGCGTGTTATATCCCTTATGAGAGGATACACAACTCCTGGCTGGCATTGCTGACCGGATCAAGAGATTATATTACTTTCCCGGTGCTACAGTATGGTGTGTTTTTTGCGGCTGGAATTCTGGTTTGTAAAAAGGAGATCAGATGGAATCTCCGGATACTGCTGCTGACAATAATTGCAGGAATCCCATGCCTGATTACTGTTTTGAAAACCGGTTTTTTGCCGGAACGTTTTCCGCCTTCCGTATGGTTTATCTGTGGGGGATTTGTACTGGTATATGGATATTATCTGATAGCGGTGGGGATGGAACGGAAAAGGAATCTCTATATAATAGAAAAAATTGCTCATTATTTTGAAGAGATAGGGAAGACTTCGTTGTATTATCTTCTTATGAGTAATCTTTTAATATTTGCACTTGCGAGCTCTAGCTTTAGTTTCCGCAGTGAAATGTATGCCTATACATTTTTTGGGATGCTTATGTTGATCATGTGGTATCTCAATCATATAAATAATGCAAAAAATGGAGGAAAGCAAAAATGAAATGTTACATCAAGGACTATCCAAGACCACAGTTTGTAAGAAACAACTGGGAAAATCTGAACGGAACCTGGGATTTCGGGTTCGATGATGCAAATGTGGGTGAAAAAGAAAAATGGTATCAGGAATTTAAAGGAGATAAGAAGATTCAGGTTCCGTTTACTTATGAAACGAAATTAAGTGGTATTGAGGATGAAAACCGTCACGATTTTATCTGGTATCACAGAACAATCACGGTAGATGGTGCAAAAATGGAAAAGAACCGTTATATCCTGCACTTTGAAGGAAGCGATTTTATCACAAAGGTATGGGTAAACGGTGCATATGCGGGAAGCCACAGGGGCGGATATGCAAGAATTTCTTTTGATATCACAGAGCTGGTTTGCGATGGGGAAAATCAACTGACAGTAAAAGTAGAAGATTCTTACGATCCACAGCAGCCAAGAGGAAAGCAGCGTTGGGTAGAGAAAAACTTTGGATGCTGGTATGTACAGACTACCGGTATCTGGAAAACGGTCTGGAGCGAGTATGTGCCAAACATCAGTCTGGCATCTGTGAAAATGACACCGGATCTGGAGAATGCAGCATTAAAACTGGAATATGAAGTAGACGCTGCACAGGAAGTTCTGAATGAAGATCTGGTTATTACAGCTGCGATAAGCTTTCAGGGAATCCCGATTACCAGTCAGTCAATAATGGCCAACCAGAAACATATAGAAACAACCATGAATGTGGCTTACTGTGGCGGTATAGGACAGGGATGGGGCCTGGAATGGGGCGTGCGTACCTGGGCACCTTCACAGCCGGATCTGTATGATATTGATTTTACGGTTACATATAAAAATGAAGTACAGGATACGATCGGATCTTACTTTGCGATGCGAGAGATTCGCATCGACGGACCGAACATCTTGTTAAACGGTCACCCACTGTACCAGAGACTGATCCTGGATCAGGGTTATTGGAAAGATTCTCACCTGACACCGCCGAGTGAGGAAGCGCTGATTGAAGATATCGATAAGATTCATGCGCTTGGTTATAATGGACTTCGCAAACATCAGAAGATCGAAGATGAAAGATTCCTGTACTGGTGTGATGTAAAAGGAATGCTGGTATGGAGTGAGATGGCAGCTGCTTACCAGTATACCGATTATGCAGTAGAAGAATTTACAAAGGAATGGATGGAAATCGTACGTCAGAACTACAACCACCCGTGTATCATTACCTGGACACCATTCAACGAGTCCTGGGGTGTAAGCAAGATTGAGACCAGACAGGTAGAACAGCACTTCACAGAGGCAATCTACTACCTGACCAAGAGCTTCGACATCATGCGCCCGGTTATTGTCAATGACGGATGGGAGCATACAGTCTCCGATATTATTACACTTCACGATTATGAAGAAGTGGGAGAAACTCTGTATAAACGTTACACAGAATACCGGGAGCAAATCCTGACGACAGAGGTATACCACAGCAGCGCAAAATCTGCATTTGCCAACGGCTACGAATATAAGGGACAGCCGATCATCATCAGCGAATACGGTGGAATTGCCTTTGACAACGATGATTCCGGATGGGGCTATGGCAATAAAGTGAATACCAAAGAGGACTTTATCAGACGGTTTGATGATATCACAACCGCGGTAAAGAAAATTCCATACTGCTGTGGTTTCTGCTACACCCAGGTCAGCGACGTACAGCAGGAGATCAACGGGCTGATGGATATGGAAAGAAACTTCAAAGTTGAACCGGAGATCATCAAAGAAATTAACGAACGCCAGATTGGATACTGGAGATCATTTATGTAAAATAATAAGAGATGAAAAGAGTCATCTGTGCAGCAGCCTGCGCAGGTGACTTTTTGTAATGTGTCTTGTGGCCGGGTTTGTGTACAATAAAAATTGCCTTTGACGGTGCAAATTTGATTGACAGGAAATGGGTCAGTACCTATACTTAAATTAAATTACCGATTTATAAAAATTTAATAAACGCAAGGCAAGCGAAAGATGAATTTGGTGAAAAAGGAAACAGGGAGGGAAAGTATATGGCGAAATTTTGTACTAAATGCGGAAGAAAATTAGAGGAAGGCGAAGTTTGTACCTGTACATCGGCAAATCAGGAGTCGCCGCAACAGATTTATGCACAGCCGCCACAAACGGAGGAGTATGGATCAATGGCCGGATCGACGGAAGGACGGCGACAGGATCAGAGCCGACAGCAAGGCCAGTATTACAATCCAAATCAGCAGAACCAGTATTACAATCAGAGCCAGCAGGGCGGCCAGTATTATGATGCCAATCAGCAGAACCAGTATTACAACCAGGGGCAGCAGAGCGGTCAGTATTATGATCCCAATCAACAAAACCAGTACTATAACCAGGGGCAGCAGGGTGGCCAGTATTACGATCCCAACCAGCAGAATCCGTATTATAATCAGAGCCAGCAGGGTCAGTATTACAATCAGAATCAGCAGGGTCCATACAACAACCAGGGTCAGTATTATCAGGGGAATGGACAGTATCAGCAGCAGAGAACCAAAGAGGCAGAATGGCTGTACAACAAGAAAGATCAGCTGGTGGCGGGAACAAAAAACATGTTTTCTGAGATTCTGCCAATTCTGAAAGCACCGGTAACCAGAGTAAAAGAAATTGCAGACAGCAATAATCCGGCGGTCGGCATTGAATTTATTGCAACGAAAATGGTGGTATGCCTTCTCTTTTTATTAATTGTATTGTTGAAGATAAGAGGAGCCGTATCAGGTTACAGTTCTTACATAGATATAAAAATCCCGTATCTTAAGAGTATTCTGTGTGTGATTCTGGCAACTGCCGGTATTGATGTGATCGATGCATTGCTTCTGAAAGTAATTACAGCTCTGTTCGGTGCAAAAGCAAGCTTTCAGGCATATATTGATGTTGTTGGTGCTACGGATATGTTCGCTATATTTATTATCATTATAGAAGGAATTCTGATCGGAATCGCACCGGAAATCGCGCTGGTATTTTTCGGAATTCTGGCACCTCTGGTAACCTATATTCAGTTTGCACAGTATCGTGCAGTGGCAGATATTGACGAAGACAAAAAACCGTATGCATACTTTATTGCGAAATTATGTTTCACAATCATTACGGGACTGGTTGTGTACCTGCTGGTGAGAAGCACATTGAACAGTATGGCCGGTGGACTGATCAACAGTCTGGGAGATATTTTTAATATGCTGTAAAAGTAGTAGAATGAATCAGGAGTATGTTGAAAATTCATCTTTAACGATAGGATTTTAGAAGTTTGAGATAACCAGAAGATACAGATTTCTGAAAATTACATGTACAATGACAACAGACTTCTGCAGAAAAAGAATAAGATATGAAAAATCAGCCAGAAACTTGATCGGCAGCGGATTCACCCGAAAGGTGTGTTATCCGCTGCCGATGATACAATAGGAGTAAAGATAGGATGAAAAAGAAGAAAAAACAGTCAACAGGTCTGATCGTTGCAGCGGTACTTCTTGGTGTTGTGGATGTGGCGGCATTTGCATTGCTGCTGGCCGGTGTTTTGATCTCTCCGGCAAAAGGAGAAACAGTAAAAGCAGAACTTTCCGCAGACTTTCAGGAAAACGATCAGGAATATTATGACGTGGACAGGACGGAGAATTATCCATCAACCGCGACGGTAGCTTACGGGGGTACAGCGATTATCGGAGATGCTCCGGATACGAATGACACATCCGATACAGAGGATTTGACAGAGGACGATGACGATACCATCGATACAAGCGACGATCCGTATGCAGGTTTCGTCTTCCCGGACAGTGATACGACAATTATCACGAAAACGCAAATGAAAGCAACACTCAAGACCAGAAGCCTTTGCCGGCGGGCGGTTAATGAGATTTATGCGCGTCACGGCTACCAGTTCTCCAAACAGGAAAATACCGATTATTTCAATCAATATGACTGGTACCGGAATATGCCGAAAGAAACCGATATGAGTATCGTGGCATCTGAATTCTCTTCGGTAGAAAAGAAGAACGTGGAAGCTCTTCAGGCATATGAAGATTCGAAAGACTGGGATTAGGGAAGGAGGCGTGAAAAATGTATTGTCCAAACTGTGGAACAAAAAATGAGGATGATTCCCTGTTTTGTATGGAATGTGGAACTCAATTAAAAAAGGATACCGTCCTAAATCAGCTCCCGCATCAGGAAACTATACCGATGCAGCCGGAAGGAAGAACTGTGACAGATGCCGATATTCCGAAAAATCGGCAAAGCGGAAGTCAGAATAATGAAAATCCGAATAACAAAAATCAGGATACCAGGAATCAAAATATGGGAAACCAAAACGAAAATCCGTCAGATATTCGCAGAAATGGAAATCCAGGAGGACAAAACGATTACGGTCAAAACTATGGAAATGCCAATCCGGTCAACTTAGCCGGTCGGGGGCAGCCGTATTTTACCGGCAGCGCTCCGAACAGTTCACAACCTCAGGGAGGAGGTCGCTATCAGGGAACACCGGATCAGAGACATCATCAGCCACCCAAACAGAAAAAACCGGTTTCGAAGCTTGCGATTTTTGTGGCGATTGAAGCTATAGCAGCAGTGGCATTATTTGCAGGTGCCTATAAGATCACATCAGACCGCTTTTCACCGGAAAAAGTTGCGATGGATTACTGGGAAGCCAAAGCAGATCATGACTGGTCTCAGGCATATGATTATTGTAATTTCCCAAACAGTGATCTGCTGACAAAGAAAATGTATGTACAATCCAAAGCAGATCAGACAGAGCCGCTGGAGTACCAGTCGGTAACGATCAAAGATGTCAGACAGCTCACTTCGGAGGCAGTAAATCAGCTGGGAAATCTCGCTTCTATGTTAGATGCAGACGGTGACGACTATGATGATTATCTGGATGATCTGGAAGACGAATTAGAAGATGATGATCTGAAAGTATATCGTGTGGAATATATAGAAAAAGGTGCTGCCAGCAAATCGGTAGAATACATCACACTGACAGAAACAGAAAATAAAAAATGGCTGTTCTGGGATGAGTGGAAAGTGGCAGATGTAGAAAGCTGGGCAGGAAATGTCACATATAGCATACCGGAAGGAGCTACACTGCAGCTAAATGGAGAAACCATAGATGACAGCGCAGCTGTTATTGATGACGGCTGGAAAATAATCACGATCCCCTACCTGTTCACCGGTGACTATCAGCTGCAGGTAACAGAAGATGGAATGAAACCTTATTGCAAAAATACAAGTATAACACCGTATGGAACAGAAGAAGGAAACATCGGTCTGGTTCCAACAGACGAAACCTTGAAAGCATTAGGCGAACAGGCGGGAAATGACATCAAATTTCTTATAGAAAGTGCCTTACAGGGAAAATCATTCGAAGAAGTAAAGGACGTATTTTCTTCCGGTGCTCTGGAAGATGGTTACATTAAAAATTACTATGAAAACCTGACTAACAAGGTAAAAGGCAACGGCTCCGCCAAGATCACAGGACTAGCCATCAGTAACATCAACACAGCCCTGGACTCATCCCCTACAGGAACCGAGATAGACCTGCGAGGAACAGCACAGAGAAAAGAAAACTACATCAACTACTGGAACGAAATAGAAGAAGAGGATAATGAAATCTATTTCGTCGCAAGCTACTGTAAAGAAGGAGCCGAATGGAAACTGATGAACCTGCCGGTAGATGAATATGTGTTCTAGATGTGCAGGTTTTGAAAGAACAAATCATCAGAGACAGGAAAAGTGTTCCGGAAAATGCTTGAAAACTTGTGCCAATAATCTGCAGATCCCATTTTGAGGCACATTTTGTATTCATTCGGTTGGCAAGAATAAATACATATTGCTGATTGACATTGAAACTCAGTAGGAGGAGGGAAGGCGGTCCGGAGGCGTGGACACTTTGTGGGCGGTTGGGGCAAGCTTTAAGATCCGACGCTTACGCAGACTTTCGCGAGGGTCAGCTGACCCTCGCAAATATAGTCGAAGTTAGCGGCTAGCTTAAAGTTGCCCTGCCCACGTCCACGCCCCCGCCCCCGGACCGCCTTCCCTCCTCCTGCGTCTCCATACCAGTCATCCCCAATCATATGGTATTACATCCCCATACCAGCCACCCTCTCACCTTTTTCCCACTTCCTATAGAAACACCTTTCAAAACCCATAAACAAAATTGATAAAAATTTGCAAAAACACTTGTTAAAATCTTATCAATGCGTTATAATATACCCAAATGGAATCGAGCTGATACTTATCTTAGCGGAGGGAGAAGTGTGAACTCTTATATTTTTATGAGAAAATCCAAAAAAGCTAATTGATAGAAAGCGAAGATTTCATATTTTTTTGCCACAATTGTTAAAAAATAGACAAATGGAAAGGAAGAAGGAGACACTATGAGCAGCAAAATTACAGTTATCGGAGCCGGAAGTGTTGGTTCTACAATTGCGTATACCTTATCTAATCAGAATGTTGCATCAGAGATCGTCCTGATCGACATTAACAAAGAAAAAGTAGAAGGCGAAGTCATGGATATCGCACAGGGAACCTGCTTCAGAGACCCGATCTCCATCGTTGCCGGTGAATACGAGGATGCAAAAGATTCCGACATCGTTATCATCACCTCTGGTATCGCCCGTAAACCAGGTCAGACAAGAATCGAACTGACACAGACCAACGTAAACATTCTGAAATCTATCACACCGGAGATCGTAAAAGTAGCTCCGCATGCATTATATATCATCGTAAGTAACCCGGTAGATATCATGACCTATGTATTTACCAAGATTTCCGGACTGCCGGAAAACCAGATCATCGGATCCGGAACCATTCTGGATTCTGCCCGTCTTCGCTGCGGACTCTCCGAGCATCTTAATGTAGCACAGAACAACATTCATGCATATGTATTTGGTGAGCATGGTGACACATCCTTCATCCCGTGGACCGGCGCATATGTATCCGGTGTAAGTCTGGATGAATATTACGATATTGCAAAGAGCATGGGAAAAGAAGTAAAAGAAGTGGACAAAGATGCGATGCTCGAATACGTACAGAAATCCGGCGGACAGATCATCAAGAGAAAAGGTGCTACTTTCTATGCAGTATCTGCTTCCGTATGCAAACTCTGCTCTATCCTGACATCTTCCTCTGATTCCATTACAACGGTATCTTCCATGATGCACGGCGAGTACGGAATCGATGATGTATGCCTGAGCACACTGACACTGGTCGGACCGAACGGTATCCAGGGTAAAGTGCCGATGCGTATGAACAAAAAAGAGATCGAGCAGTTACATAAGAGTGCCGATGCGCTGAAAGAGGTTATCGCACAGATCAATCTGGACTAAACAGCCAGTAACGAATGTCGGTCGGCTGCAACAATAGCCGACAGGCAGGAAATTTACATAAAGAAAGGATACAGGAACTATGAAGTACAGTTATTTTCCGGGTTGTACCCTGAGAACAAAAGCAAGAGATCTGGATGCATATGCCAGAGTATCTGCAAGGGCACTGGGATTTGAACTGGAAGAAATAGACAACTGGCAGTGCTGCGGTGGTGTCTATCCACTTGGCTCTGATGAAATTGCCACCAAACTTTCTTCCGTCCGTGCTCTGAACCAGGCCAAAGAAAAAGGTCAGGATCTGGTAACTCTCTGTTCTGCCTGTCATCATGTGATCAAACGTGTCAACGATGATATGAAGAACGTAGAAGACATTCGTACCAGAGCAAACAACTACATGAAACTGGAAGAACCGTATGCGGGCGAGACAGAAGTGCTCCATTTTCTGGAAGTGCTCCGTGACCGCGTAGGATTTGATGAATTAAAGAAAAAAGTGGTCAGTCCGTTAAAAGGAAAGAAGATCGGTGCTTACTATGGCTGCCTGCTTCTTCGCCCGGGCAAGATCATGGCGTTTGATAATCCGGAGAATCCGACCATCATCGAAGACTTTATCCGTGCCATCGGTGCTACACCGGTTGTATATCCATACCGGAATGAGTGCTGCGGCGGATATATCTCTCTGAAAGAAAAAGACATGTCCAGAAACATGTGCAACAATATCATGGACAGCGCAGCAGGATTTGGTGCTGAGATGCTGATCACCGCCTGTCCATTGTGTCTGTATAACCTGAACAAGAGTGGAAACGGAAAACTTCCGGTTCATTATTTCACAGAACTTCTGGCAGAAGCTCTTGGCGTAAAAGAAGAGGCTTTGCAGACACTGACATCGGATAAGGAGGTGGCACAGGCATGACAAATGAAAAGAAACAGGCAGAACTGATCAAAGAGATCAGCGGTGTCAATCCCCTCAAATGTATGAAATGTGGTAAATGTTCCGCTTCCTGCCCGTCTTTCAACGAGATGGACATCAAACCACATCAGTTTGTATCCTATGTGGCAAACGAGAACATCGAAGAACTGGTAAATTCCAAATCTCTGTGGAAATGCCTCTCCTGCTTTGCCTGTGTAGAGCGTTGTCCGAGAGATGTAAAACCGGGTAAACTGATCGACGCAGCAAGACAGCTGGTAGTCCGCCAGAAAGGTCAGAACTATCTGACACCGGATGAGATTCCGGAACTGCTGGATCCGGAACTGCCGCAGCAGTTGTTAGTCAGTGCATTCAGAAGATATAGGAGGTAACCCTGGTGCAGAGAATAGGAGTATTTGTCTGTCATTGCGGAAGTAATATCGCAGCAACGGTAGATGTGAAAAAAGTAGCAGAGATGGCTCTTATGGAGCCGGGTGTTGTTCATGCAGAAGATTATCAGTATATGTGTTCCGAAGCAGGACAGGCACTGATCGCAAAAGCAATCAAAGAAAAACAGCTGACAGGAATGGTCGTTTGTTCCTGTTCCCCACGTATGCATGAGGCTACCTTCCGAAAAGCAGCGGAAAGAGCCGGACTGAACCCATACATGGTAGAAATCGCCAACATCCGTGAACATTGTTCCTGGATCCATAAAGATATGGAAGAGGCAACAAAGAAAGCCGTTATCCTGATGAGAGCGGCAGTTGCAAAGGTAAACCTGAACGCACCTTTACAGCCGGGCGAGAGCCGTGTAACAAAACGTGCCCTGGTCATCGGTGGTGGTATTGCAGGTATCCAGACAGCCCTGGACATCGCAGATGCAGGTTACGAAGTAGATATTGTTGAGAAAGAGCCGAGTATCGGTGGAAGAATGTCCCAGCTGGACAAAACCTTCCCGACTCTGGACTGTTCTGCATGTATCCTGACACCGAAGATGGTGGAAGCCGCAGCTCACGAAAAGATCAATATCTATACATACAGTGAAGTAGAAAAAGTATCCGGTTTCGTCGGTGACTTTACCGTAGATATCCGGAAAAAAGCAAGAAGCGTCAACATGGACAAATGTACCGGATGTGGTGTATGTCAGGAAAAATGTCCATCCAAGAAAGCACCGAGCGAATTTAACCGCGGTCTGAACAACAGAAGCGCGATCTACACACCATTTGCTCAGGCAATCCCGAACGTACCGGTGATCGACCGTGAACACTGTATCAAGTTCAAAACCGGAAAATGTGGTGTATGTTCCAAAGTATGTCAGGCAGGTGCGATCGACTACGATCAGAAAGACGAGATTGTAACAGAAAAATACGGCGCAATTGTCGTTGCAACCGGATTTGATATCATCAAACTGGACAACTACGATGAGTATGCATACAGCCAGAGCAAAGATGTCATCACCTCTCTGGAACTGGAACGTATCATGAACGCAGCAGGTCCGACAAGCGGCCATCTGGAACGTCTCTCCGACGGAAAACCTCCGAAGGAAATGGTATTTATCCAGTGTGTGGGAAGCCGTTGTTCCGATGACAGAGGAAAGAGCTACTGCTCCAAGATCTGTTGTATGTACACCGCAAAACATGCGATGCTGATCCGTGATAAATATCCGGATGTCAATGTAACTGTCTTCTATATTGATGTGCGTACTCCTGGTAAGAACTTCGATGAGTTCTACCGCAGAGCCGTAGAACAGTATGGAGTAAATTATATCAAAGGTCAGGTAGGAAAAGTGATTCCGCAGCCAAACGGAAAACTGCTGGTACAGGGATCCGATCTGTTAGATAACAAACAGATCCTGAAAGAAGCAGATATGGTTGTTCTGGCAGCTGCCATCGAGCCGAACCCGGGTGTTCGTAAGATCGCAACCATGCTGACAGCAAGTATCGATACCAACAACTTCCTGACAGAAGCACATGCAAAACTCCGTCCGGTAGAGTCCCCGACCGCAGGTATCTTCCTGTCCGGTGTATGCCAGGGACCGAAAGATATCCCGGAAACTGTAGCACAGGCAGGTGCAGCAGCTGTCAAAGCCATCGGACTGCTGGCAAAAGACAAACTGATGACCAACCCATGTACCGCAAAACCGGATGAACTTCTGTGTAACGGATGTTCCACCTGTGCAAATGTGTGCCCTTACGGAGCAATCACATACGAAGAGAAAGAAATTAATGACCACGGTATCCGTGAAACCCGCCGTGTGGCTCAGGTCAACAGCGCACTGTGCCAGGGTTGTGGTGCATGTACCGTAGCCTGCCCATCCGGAGCGATGGATCTGCAGGGATTCTCTAACAGACAGATTATAGCGGAGGTAGATGCAATATGTCGATAGAAGCAAAAGAAGAATTCAGACCGAAAATTGTAGCGTTCTGCTGTAACTGGTGCAGTTATGCAGGAGCCGACCTGGCTGGAAGCAGCCGTCTTGGTTACCCGGCAGATGTAAAGATCATCCGTGTTCCATGTTCCTGCCGTGTCAACCCGATGTTCATCCTTCGTGCCTTCGAAAAAGGTGCGGACGGCGTGATCATGTGTGGATGTCATCCAGGAGACTGCCATTACAGCACCGGTAACTATTACGCAAGAAGACGTATGACACTGCTGTTCTCCATGCTCGACTATATCGGTGTGGAAAACGGACGTACCCGTGTAGAATGGGTATCAGCAGCAGAGGGTGTAAAATTCTCCACAACCATGAACGAGTTCGTGGAAAAGATCCATTCCCTTGGTAAGAACGTTAGATTGGAGGATATAAGATGCAGGAATTAATCAACCGTGCGAAAGAACTGCTGGCAGACGGAACAGTAGCCCGGGTTCTTGGCTGGAAAGCCGGAGACCTGCCTTACAATCCGGAACCTGCGTATTTTGAGACAGAAGAATCTCTGAAAGATTTCGTATACAACGGATTCTGCGGAGCAAACTTAAGCAAATATATGATCGAAGCTTCCAAACTGGAAGGAAAAACCATGGTCTGTCTGAAACCGTGTGATACATACAGCTTCAACCAGCTGATCAAAGAACACAGAGTCAACAGAGAAAAAGCCTACATCGTCGGTGTGGGATGTAAAGGAAAACTGGATATCGAAAAGATCCGGAAACAGGGAATCAAAGGTATCGAGTCCATCCAGGGAGCAGAGATCACAGATGATGCCGAGACACTGACCATCCAGACCATCTACGGCGAGAAAACATGTGCTTACAAAGACGGTATGCTGGAGAGATGTCATGTATGTAAAGGCAAAGAACATCAGATTTATGACGAGATCATCGGGGAGTCCAAAGACACCAAAGATGCAGATCGTTTTGAACAGGTAAAGAAAATCGAAGCTATGAAACCGGAAGAGAGATTTGCATTCTTCCAGAGTGAACTGAGCAAATGTATCCGTTGCAACGCCTGCAGAAACGTATGTCCTGCATGCAGCTGCAGAAAATGTGTATTTGACAGTAACAAGTTCGACAGTTCCCAGAAAGCAAATGTAGATTCTTTCGAAGAGAAGATGTTCCACATTATCCGTGCATTCCATGTGGCAGGAAGATGTACGGACTGTGGCGAGTGCAGCAGAGTATGTCCGCAGGGTATCCCGCTTCATCTGTTCAACCGCAAATTTATCAAAGATATCGATGAACTGTACGGAGAGTATCAGGCAGGAGAAGATACCGATTCCAAAGGACCGCTGACAAACTTCACATTTGACGATGCAGAACCGAGCATCGTAGCAGAAAGGGGATAATGTATGTATAAGATAGCAAAAGAAAATCTGTCGGCATTATTCCAGAGTATTGCCGAGAATCAGGAATTATATCTGCCTGTTGAAGTAAGCGGTCAGGTAAACTTCAAAGCGTGGACCCAGGATGCAAACGTATCTCTGGAAACACTGAAAACCGTAAAATCTCCGAAAGATGCCTTCTTCCCTCAGAGCGAGAACCTGTACACCGTACAGAGAGAGGGAAAGAAACTGAGCATCGAACCGCAGGCACTCAAAGAACAGAACTTTGTAGTATTCGGTATGAAAGCCTGTGATATTCAGGGCGTGAAAGTTCTGGATAACGTATTTTTAAGTGATCCGATCGACAGCTTCTACGCTGCAAGAAGAGAACACGGAACCATCGTTGCCATGGCATGTCATGAGCCGGAAGAATCCTGCTTCTGTAAAGTATTCGGCATCGACTGTGCAGAACCTGCAGCAGATGTGGCTACCTGGATGGTAGACGGCGAACTGTACTGGAAAGCCCTGACTGACAAAGGTGAGGCACTGACCAAAGCAGTAGAAAGCCTCCTGACAGAAGCTGACGGCACAGATGCAGAAAAACTGGAGACAGAAAAAACTGCTATTCGTGCGATCGTAGAAAAACTGCCATATTCCGATCTGTCCCTGGAAGGATGGAACGGAGATGCACTGACAGAAAAGTTCAATTCTCCGGTATGGGAAGAATTGTACAAACCGTGTCTGGCATGTGGTACCTGTACTTTCGTATGCCCGACCTGCCAGTGTTACGATATCAAAGATTATGACACCGGACATGGTGTAAAGAGATACCGCTGCTGGGATTCCTGTATGTACTCCGATTTCACCATGATGGCGCATGGAAATAACCGTACCAGCCAGCTGCAGAGATTCCGTCAGAGATTCATGCACAAACTGGTATATTACCCGGCAAACAACAACGGCATGTACTCCTGTGTGGGATGTGGCCGTTGCGTGGAAAAATGTCCGGCATCCTTAAACATTGTAAAAGTTATCAAAGCATTTGAAAAACAGGGAGGTGACAAATAATGAGCGAATGTACCTGTCATAAAAATTACACGCTGGATACTCTGATCCCTCAGGTTGGTATCATTACAGATATCCGTCAGGAGACACCGGATGTAAAAACATTCCGTGTCAACGCTCCGGAAGGAGGAAAATTATTTGAACATATGCCGGGTCAGTGTGCCATGGTGTGTGCACCGGGTGTAAGTGAAGGTATGTTTTCCATTACTTCTTCACCGACCAATAAAGAGTACCAGGAATTCAGTATTAAAAAATGTGGTATCCTTACCGATTACCTGCACAGCCTGCAGGTAGGTGATGAGATCACAGTTCGTGGACCGTACGGTAATCATTTCCCGGTAGAAACCGAATTGAAAGGTAAAAACCTGCTGTTTATTGCCGGTGGTATCGGTCTGGCACCACTTCGTTCTGTAATCAACTATGTGCTGGATAATCGTGAGAATTATGGAACGGTAGACATTCTTTACGGATCCCGTTCTGCTGACGATCTGGTTCAGTTAAAAGAAATCCAGGAAGTGTGGATGAAAGCAGAAGGCGTAAACGTATATCTGACCATCGACCGGGAACAGGAAGGCTGGGACGGTCATGTGGGATTTGTTCCGACTTATCTGAAAGAAATCGGATTCGACACTGACAAAGTAGCTCTGGTCTGCGGACCGCCGATCATGATCAAATTCGTTCTGGCTGGTCTTCAGGAAATGGGATTCACCAAAGAACAGGTGTACACAACTCTGGAGCTTCGTATGAAATGTGGTGTTGGTAAATGCGGACGTTGTAATATCGGATCCAAGTACGTATGTAAAGACGGCCCGGTATTCCGCTTTGATGAAATCGACGAATTACCTAACGAGTATTAAGAAAGGACTGGTACCGACAAATGGAAAAAATGGTAAATGTATATTTTTTCGGTAAAAAATATAGTGTGCCTGCAGAACTGACAATTATGACAGCTATGGAGTATGCCGGTTACACTCTGAAAAGAGGATGTGGATGCCGTCACGGTTTCTGCGGAGCCTGTGCAACAATCTACAGAATCAAGGGTGACAACGAGCTGAAAACCTGTCTGGCCTGTCAGACACAGGTTCAGGAAGGTATGTATGTGGCAAGTATCCCATTCTTCCCGACCGATAAGAGAACATACGATATCGAAGAGATCAAACCGAACGCTCAGATCATGATGGAACTGTATCCGGAAATCTACAGCTGTATCGGATGTAACGCATGTACAAAAGCATGTACCCAGGATCTGAACGTTATGCAGTATATCGCATACGCACAGAGAGGTGAACTGGAGAAATGTGCAGAAGAATCCTTTGACTGTGTAAGCTGCGGATGCTGTTCCGTAAGATGCCCGGCTGGTATTTCTCATCCGATGGTAGGTCTTCTGGCAAGACGTCTCACGGGAAAATATATCGCACCGGAAGCAAAACATCTGACAAAGAGAGTGGAAGAGATCCACGAAGGTGCTTACGATGACCTGATTGAGAAGATCATGCAGAAACCGATCACAGAAATGGAAGAACTTTACAACAACAGAGATATTGAGAAATAGGAGGGCGTAAAATATGTATGCACCATATCCGGAAAATATGATGGAATCTATCAAAAAGGTAGAGGCTACAAGAGCACAGCGTATGGCAACAGAGCCAAGACGTCTGACAGCAGACGAAAAAGACGCTCTTTTGAAAAAATTCCATCCAGATTATAACCCAGACGCATTTGCTGAGATCAAAGTTGGACCGAACAAAGGTCAGAAAGCTCCTCTGGAGCTGGCTGATATGCTTCATTCCACAAGCCGCCTGATGACTGACAGCGTAGATCTTACAAAAGTAGACTACGATGTAGATGTACTTGTTATCGGTGGTGGTGGAGCAGGTTCTTCCTGTGCCATCGAAGCACATAACGCAGGCGCAAATGTTATGATCGTTACCAAACTGCGTATCGGTGATGCCAACACCATGATGGCTGAAGGCGGAATCCAGGCAGCAGATAAAGAAAATGACTCTCCGGTACAGCATTATCTGGACTGCTTCGGCGGCGGACATTTCGCAGCAAAACCGGAACTGGTAAAGAGACTGGTAATGGAAGCACCGGATGCGATCAAATGGCTGAACGAACTGGGTGTTGAATTTGATAAAGACGCTGATGGAAGAATGGTAACCACACACGGTGGCGGAACTTCCAGAAAGAGAATGCATGCTGCAAAGGACTATTCCGGAGCAGAGATCATGCGTACCCTGCGTGATGAAGTCATCAACCGTGCGATCCCGGTAGTTGAATTTACTTCCGCAGTAGAACTGATCAAAGATGAAAAAGGACAGGTTGCAGGTGCGGTTCTTCTGAATATGGAAACCGGTGATTACTCTGTTGCAAGAGCAAAAACTGTTGTTATTGCAACCGGTGGTGCAGGAAGAATGCACTATCAGGGATTCCCGACATCTAACCACTACGGTGCTACTGCCGATGGTCTGGTACTGGGATACCGTGCAGGTGCTTCCCTGTTATATCAGGATTCTATCCAGTATCATCCGACCGGAGCTATTTACCCGGCACAGATCCTTGGTGCACTGGTAACAGAAAAAGTTCGTTCCGTAGGTGCACAGCTGGTTAATGCAAATGGTGAAGCTTACATTCATCCGCTGGAAACCCGTGATGTCAATGCTTCCGGTGTTATCCGTGAGTGCAGAGAAGGCCGTGGCGTAGATGTTCCGGGCGGAGCAAAAGGTGTATGGCTGGATACTCCGATGATCGAGATCCTTGGTGGAGAAGGAACCATCGAAAAGAGAATCCCTGCCATGTTCCGTATGTACATGAACTATGGCATCGATATGAGAAAAGTTCCGATCCTGATCTACCCGACACTGCATTATCAGAACGGTGGTCTGGAAATCACCGGAGATGGATTTACCAAAGAAATCCCGAACCTGTTAGTCGCAGGTGAAGCAGCCGGCGGAATCCACGGAAGAAACCGACTGATGGGTAACTCTCTGCTGGATGTTATCGTATTCGGTAGAAACGCAGGTAAGAAAGCAGCTGAAAAATGCAAAGACGTAGAACTGGGCACCATGAACCTGGATCACGTAAAAGCATACGATGACGAGCTGAAAGCAGCAGGCGTTGAAACAGATCATGTTTCCCCGTTACTGCTTCCACATTATGCAAGACACGAAAGATAATCTGTAAATAAGTAAGTGAACGTACATCAGACGAGGGGGAACATAGGCGGACTCCTCGTCTGGTTACAGATAATCCAAAATTTACGAAAAAAGGAGTAGAGTGGAATGCGAGAGATAGACGTAAAGCAGATCACAGATGTAGTGGAAAAGCTTTGTATCGAAGCAAATGAGCATCTTCCGGAAGATGTAAAATGCGCGATCAAAAACTGCCGTGCCTGTGAAGACGGCGAGATTGCAAAAGGAGTTCTGGACAATATCATCGAGAACTTTGAGATCGCAGACAATGAATGTGTACCGATCTGTCAGGATACCGGTATGGCCTGCGTTTTCCTGGAAATCGGTCAGGACGTACATATGGTAGGCGGAGATCTGGCAGATGCTATCAATGAAGGAGTTCGCCGCGGATATGACAAAGGATATCTGAGAAAATCCGTAGTAAAAGATCCTGTTCGCCGTGGAAACACCGGTGACAATACACCGGCTATGATCTATACAGAGATCGTTCCGGGAGAAAATATCAAGATTACCGTAGGACCGAAAGGATTCGGAAGCGAAAACATGAGTGCGATCCGTATGTTCAAACCTTCTCACGGTCTGCAGGGAATCAAAGATTTCATTATCGAGACCGTAGAGACAGCAGGTCCCAACCCGTGCCCTCCGATGGTAGTCGGCGTTGGTATCGGCGGAACCTTCGATAAAGCAGCTCTGCTGGCAAAGAAAGCTCTGATGAGACCACTGGATTCCTCCAACCCGGATCCATTCTATGCGGATCTGGAAAAAGAGATGCTGGAAAAGATCAACGAACTGGGTATCGGACCACAGGGATTTGGCGGAAAGACAACAGCAATCGGACTGAATATCGAGACCATGCCTACCCACATCGCAGGTATGCCATGTGCCATCAATATCAACTGTCATGTAACCCGTCACAAAACGGAGGTGATCTAATATGGCTAAGAAGATAACACTGCCTCTTACAGAGGAACTGGCAAAAACACTTCACGCAGGAGATCAGGTACTGCTGACCGGTACGATCTATACCTCCCGTGATGCAGGACATAAAAGAATGTGCGAAGCACTGGCAAGAGGAGAAAAAATCCCGTTTGATCCAACCGATGCTACCATTTACTATGTAGGACCGACCCCTGCAAAACCAGGTCAGGTCATCGGATCTGCAGGACCGACTACCAGCGGTCGTATGGATGCATATGCACCGACGATGATGTCCGTAGGTGCCCGTGGAATGATTGGTAAGGGTGCCCGTCTTCCGGAAGTTGTGGAAGCAATGAAAAAATACAGCGGTGTATACTTTGGTGCCATCGGAGGAGCAGGCGCTCTTCTGGCAAAATGTATCAAAAAAGCAGAACTGATCGCATACGAAGATCTGGGAGCAGAAGCACTGCGTAAACTGTATGTAGAAGATATGCCGCTGGTTGTTATCATCGACAGTGAAGGAAACAACCTGTACGAAGAGGGAAGAGCGGAATATCTGAAAGGAAAAAAGAACTAATTAAATAACGCAAAAGAAATGGAGAAATACTACGATGGATATGGAAATGATTACTGACCTGATGGAAGCCGTGATGATTCTTTGCTTTGGACTGTCCTGGCCGATTTCCATCCGGAAATCATGGGTTTCCAGAACTGCGAAAGGAAAGAGCCTTTTCTTTGAGTGCTTTATCTGGATCGGTTATGTATTCGGTATCGCTCGCAAATTCATGCAACTCGGCATGGGCGTAGAGACCAGTTGGCTGTTTTATCTTGCATGGTTCTTCTATTTTCTAAATATAGCTGAAATTACGATCGACATACTTCTTTACTTTAGAAATGTAAAATTAGATAAAGAACGAGACGCAAAACAGGCATAAACAATGTAGACTGCTGTCGGAACACAGTATCAAAGTGTTCCGGCGGCAGTTTTTTTGCGCCCTTCCAGACTCCATCCGAAAAAATGCGACAAAAGTCAGAAAATGTCGTTAAAAATAAAACAGTTTCATGGGAATGAAGATTTTTATTTTAGTTGCAGAAAGATAAAATAATAGAAAAACAGGAACGCACAAAAGCGCAAAGGAGGAGAAAAAGTATGGGAGAATTAACACATAAAGCGACACGAGCCGCATTCGGGAAGGCGATTGAGCTGACCTTAAAACACGTGGAAAAAGACAGAGAAAAAGGGCTTTTACAGCTGGTAGATCTGACAGAAAAATTCATGGGAGATAATTTCCCATCAGAATCATATGAAGGAGCAAGAAACCTGATTCGGGATCCGGAGTCCAAGTGGATGCAGTATGTGAACCGTGCACTGGATGAGATCCATCCTAACGTGATCAAACAGACGGCATTGAATCTTGGTTTTGAAGCGGCATTTCATGGAACAAAAACGATCCGTGCGATGCGAGAGACATATCAGTGCAATATTCCGTGGCTGATTCTGATGGATCCGACCAGCGCCTGTAACCTGCATTGTACCGGCTGTTGGGCAGCAGAGTACGGTCACAAACTGAACCTATCCTACGAAGATCTGGACCGGATTATCACACAGGGAAAAGAACTGGGTATTTATTTCTATATGTATACCGGTGGCGAACCTCTGGTGCGGAAAGCGGATATCATTAAATTGTGTGAAAAACATTACGACTGTGAATTCCATGCATTTACCAACGGTACCCTGGTAGATGACGCCTTCTGTGAGGAGATGCAGCGGGTAGGAAACCTGTCTTTGTCGATCAGCCTGGAAGGTTTTGAGGAAGTCAACGACCTCAGAAGAGGAGTGGGTGTTTACGATAAAGTTATGGCAGCTATGGACAAATTAAAGAGCCACGGACTGATCTTCGGAACATCAATCTGTTATACAAGTAAAAATATCGAGACGGTAACCTCCGATGAATTCCTGGATATGATCATCGAAAAAGGATGTCGCTTCACCTGGTATTTCCATTATATGCCGGTTGGAAATGAAGCCGCTGTGGATCTGCTTCCGACCAAAGAACAGAGAGAATATATGTATCACAGAGTCCGTGAGATCCGTGGTGCGACCGGTGGAAAACCGATCTATGCGATGGATTTCCAGAACGATGGAGAATTCGTTGGCGGCTGCATCGCCGGAGGAAGAAACTACTGCCATATCAATGCGAATGGTGATGTGGAACCGTGTGTATTTATCCACTATTCTTCTGCCAACATTAAAGAAGTATCTCTGTTAGAGGCACTGAAACAGCCGTTATTTATGGCGTACCGGGATCATCAGCCATTTAATAACAATCACCTACGCCCATGTCCGATGCTGGAGAATCCGGAGATCCTGCAGGAGATGGTAGAACAGACCGGAGCAAAATCCACCGATCTGCAGTCCCCGGAGACTGTGGAACATCTCTGCGGAAAGTGTGCGGACTACGCCTGTCAGTGGAAAGAAACCGCAGATAAACTGTGGGAAGAGCACCCGTATGTTCACAAAGGCTACAGCAATTACAAGAAAAAATAAGTAAAAATTTCCATAGACGCTCTTTTTGTGTTAGAATAAGCCGAAAGGATAACACGGGGAGAGACGTCTATGGAACGAAAAGGAGAAGCAACGAAACATCAGCTGGCGGAAAGCTTTAAAGAACTGATGTTGAAAGGCTCATTTGATAAAATTACCATTCGGATGATAACAGAGCAGGCGGGAGTGATCCGGCCTACTTTTTATAACTATTTTCAGGACAAATATGAAGTGATGGAGTGGCTTCTGGATGAAGAAGTTTTTCAGCCGGTCTTTGCGATGCTGGAAGATGGAATGGAAAGAGAAGCCATCTATCTGCTGTTTCGCAGAATGGAGAAAGACCAGCCGTATTATCAGAAAGCATTCGAGGTGACCGGACAAAACGGATTCGAGGAGATCCTGTCCGGCAAGATCCGGCAGCTGATTGAAGATATGTTGAAGAATCACGAGATCAAGCTTCAGAAATTGGAGGGACTGAAAGACCTTCACATGTTCCTAGAGTTTCATACCCTGACGGTGGTGACCGGCCTGAAGTACTGGCTGACTAGCCGGGAAGTGAAACTGACTGCAGATGAAGCACTGGAGTTTTACCGTTTTCTGATGTCCCATCCGATCCTGGATGTGGTGGGACAGGTGGAAGATTATACGGAGCAGTAACGACATCGGGATGACGCAAAGACAGACAAAGGAGAACCGGTGTCCGGAGAAAATGTCTGGAAAGTATGGTGACAAAGATGGATGAATTACAATATCTGAAAAGGGACGGATTTCGTGGGGAGACAATGATCGTGCTGCCTACGGAATCCTTTCTGGACTATGTGGAGCACCCACTGGTAAAACGGCTGTATCTGACCGACGTGGGACTCTTTCCCCGTGCGGAACATCATTTCAGAGAACGAAAAGACGGAATCGAAGAATATATTTATATGTACTGTATGGAGGGGAGCGGAACGATCGAGGTGGATGGAGAAAAATATATGCTCCATGCAAACCAGGCCTTTTGCATTCCACGTTTTCGCGGCCATCGGTATTATGCCAGCGAAAAGGATCCGTGGAGCATTCTCTGGGTACACTTTAAGGGAACAGATACGGAATATTACCCACTGGAAGAATGCCGGCTGATTAATTTTAATTCACAGAATGCGACAAACCGGATGCAGTTTCTGTTTGAACTTTTGTTCCGGGTATTGGAGAGCAACTATACACTGGGTAATTTCATTTATATTTCCCAGGTGCTGGAGATGATTCTGTCGGAAACTTATTACAGAGAAAAACACAACACCACCCAGGAACAGAATAAACACGTAACCAACGTGATTCGATATATGTACAAGCATCTGCATGAAAATCTGACGCTGGAGCAGGTAGTAGAGGAGTTTGAGCTGTCAAAGAGCTATCTGAATGCTATCTTTCAGAAATATACCCAGCATGCGCCGATGGATTTTTTCATATCGCTAAAAATGAAACGGGCCTGCCAGCTGCTGCGGGCTTCGGATTGCTATATCTATGAAGTGGCACAGAGACTTGGCTATACGGATCAGTATTATTTTTCGAGAATATTCAAAAAAGTGGTGGGGATGTCACCGAAAGAATATAGAGAGAGCGACTGGATTCATTTTAAGGAATAATGAAAAAAGGAGACAGGATAAGAAAATCCCTGGAGAAAGAGGATTTTCTTATCCTGTTTTTATGTATATAACATGAAGATTCTCGTTCTGCAGATATTCAGAAAAGAATTTTATATTTACAGTAAGATAGTCCATCATTTACCTTGATAAGCCATTTCCATTTGAGATACCGCATTATACAATGTTCTCAGAAAATAAAAAGAATCCTCTGCACAGAGGAAAAAGATAGAGGACATAAGGAGGAGCCTATGGAAATCATGAAAGTAAGCATGTGGGAAGAGGACTATGTGATCCCTACCTACAAAGTGTACCCGCCTGAAAAAAATCCATTATTCATTGAAAAGCGTGCCTATCAGGGAAGCACGGGTAAAGTATATCCCTTGCCGGTTACAGAAAAGATCTCGGATACAAAAGAAGATGTGACATACAGAGCGGTTTTCCTGGAAAATGAATACCTGAAAGTGATGATCCTGCCGGAAATCGGTGGAAGGATTCAGAGAGCATACGACAAGACTAACGGTTATGATTTTGTGTATTATAATCATGTAATCAAACCGGCACTGGTAGGACTGACCGGACCGTGGATCTCGGGAGGCATCGAGTTTAACTGGCCCCAGCATCACCGCCCGTCGACTTATTCACCGGTAGACTACCGCCTGTCTGAGAATCCGGATGGCTCCTGCACGGTCTATGTGGGAGAAACGGATAAAATGTATGGAACCAAAGGAATGGCGGCGATTTCTCTGTACCCGGGAAAGGCTTATATTGAGATCAAAGGTCAGCTGTATAATCCGACAGATTTGCCACAGACTTTCCTGTGGTGGGCGAATCCGGCAGTTCCGGTGAATGACCATACCTATTCGGTATTTCCGCCGGATGTTAACGCTGTTATGGATCACGGAAAACGTGCGGTATCCACCTTCCCGATCGCAACGGGAGAATACTACAAGGCAGATTATTCCGCCGGTGTGGATATTTCCAGATATAAAAACGTAAAAGTGCCGACCTCTTATATGGCAGCCCATTCGGATTATAATTTTATCGGCAACTACGACGAAGGTGTGGAAGCAGGACTGCTTCATGTGGCAGACCATCATATCTCTCCGGGAAAGAAACAGTGGACCTGGGGAAACGGTGACTTCGGACGCAGCTGGGATCGGAACCTGACAGAGACAGATGGACCTTATATTGAACTGATGACCGGTGTATTTACCGACAACCAGCCGGATTTCACCTGGTTAAAACCGCAGGAAGAAAAGACTTTCGTACAGTACTTTATGCCGTATAAAGGTGTGGGAAGAGTGGGAAATGCCACAAAAGAAGCGGCAGTCAGCCTGACTGCACTGGAAGATGGAAAAGCAGTCTTAAAAGTATATACGACAGGTGTGCGTGAAAACAGTAAGATTACAGTAAAACGTAAAGGTGTAATGCTCTATGAGACCTGTACCGATCTGTCACCGGAGCAGTGCTTCGGGGCAGAATTCGCTGTCGGAGAGAATCTGGAAGATTGTGTTGTAACCGTGATGCAGGGTGCACAGATCCTGGTATCTTATAAAGTATATAAATCAAAGCTGGAACCGGTTCCCAAACCGGCGGATGCCATTCCGGCACCGGAGAAACTGAAGACAACAGAAGAGCTGTATCTGGCAGCCACCCATCTGGAACAATACCGTCATGCAACCAGAGAACCGGCAGACTATTATCTGCATGGCCTGGAGCTGGATGGTACGGATATCCGTCTGAATAACGGATACGGTCTGTTGCTGTACCGACGGGGAAGAATCAAAGAGAGTATCCGGTACTTCCGGCAGGCAGTGAAAAAACAGACCTGGAAGAATCCGAATCCTTACCAGGGAGAATGCTATTTTAACCTGGGACTGGCACTGGCAGCGGATGGTCAGGAAGAGAAAGCCTTTGATGCATTTTATAAGTCTACCTGGAGCGCAGAAACGCAGAGTGCAGGTTTCTTCTGGCTGGCAAGACTGGCCTGCCGGAGAGGAGATTACGAAGAAGCACTGGAATATGTAGAAAAATCATTGATCAGCAACTGGCACAATATGAATGGGCGTACGCTGAAGGCAGCACTGTTACGAAAACTGGGTGCAGATGCTTCCGCATTCGTGGCAGAATGTCTGGCGATCGATCCGTTATCTCAGGGATGTCTGTATGAACAGGCGATGGCAGAAGGATCCGAAGAGCTGTGGCTGAAAACCATGCGGACAGAAAGTCATAATTTCAAAGAACTGGCACAGGAATATATCGAAGCAGGGCTGTACGAAGACGCGATTCACATTCTGGAAGCCTGCCCGAAGAAAGATCCGATCTGCTGGTATACACTGGGATATATTTATACACAGAAGGAAGAAAACAAAAAGGCTACCGAAGCGTTTGAAAAAGGAGAGACAGCCTGCCCGGATTACTGCTTCCCGAACAGGGTAGAAGAGATCCGGATTCTGGAAACTGTGATTGCCGGCTTACCACAGGCACCTATGGCGCATTACTATCTTGGCAACCTGCTGTATGATAAAAAGCAGTATACCCAGGCAGCAGGACACTGGGAGAAAGCAACAGAAGAAAAGAAAGACCTGTCACCGGCATATCGAAATCTGGCGATCTTCTATTACAATAAAGAAAATGATCATGGGAAAGCGATGGATGTCATGGAGAAGGCATGCACGCTGGATACGGAATATCCACGAATCTGGCTGGAGTACGATCAGCTGGCAGCCCGTATGAATCTTCCGGTGATGAAACGTCTGGAAGTGATGGAATCACATCCGGCGGTTACGGCAGGAAGAGATGATCTGTATCTGCGTTATCTCACGCTGTTAAACGATGTGGGACGTTACCAGGAAGCACTGGATGGTCTTCGTTCCCGTCAGTTCCATCCGTGGGAAGGCGGGGAAGGAAAAGTAAGCACCCAGTACAAATATGCACTGATCCATCTGGCTATGGAAAAACTGGAAGAGAAAGAACCACAGGAAGCACTGGAACTTCTGGAAGGAACCCTTTCTTATCCGGAGAATCTGGGAGAAGGAAAGCTTCCGAACGTACCGGATAATGAAGCTCATTATTATATGGGACTTGCGTACCGTCAGCTTGGTGATACAAAGAAAGCGGAAGAATATTTCCGTCTGGCGGCATCCGGTCCGCAGGAGCCGGGAAGCGTGCTGTACTATAACGATCAGCCATCGGATTTTATCTATTATCAGGGACTGGCAAACCAGGAACTGGGTATGGATCACGCAGCGAAGAAATCTTTCCATCAGTTACAGACGTTTGGGGAACAGCATCTGTTTGATCTGGTAGAGTACGATTACTTTGCAGTATCTCTTCCGGAGATCGAAGTCTTCCAGGAAGATCTTACACTGCGCAATGTACAGTACTGCAATTATCTGCGGGCACTTGGTCATCTGGGACTGGGTGAGAAAGAAAAAGCAGAGGGACTGCTGACACAGATTCTGGAAAAACAGGGGGATTATCAGGGAGCACTGGCACAGAAAAGATAAAGGAGAAGAGGGCTTATGGAATATTTGTCATTGGCTGGAAAATGGGAAGCAAAACTAAAAGATGGAAGCACTTATCCGATGCAGATACCGGGTACACTGGACGAAAACCAGATTGGGGGGAAAGATCTGGGAGCAAATCAGTGGCATCCGGATGCAGATCTTGGAAATGCTGAGAAAGGCTTTGATCCGGATGCACCGATTGCAACCCGTTATACAAGAAAATATACCTATGAGGGAGAAGCGGGTATCAGCAGAAATGCCTCGTATATTCCGGAAGAAGAAAAAAGGGTATTTCTGGAAGTGGAGAGAGCAAGATGCCTGAAACTGGAGATTGATGGAAAAGAAGTTCCGGATTATGTGGAACCATCTATCAGTACCCCGCATATTTTTGAGGTGACAGATCTGTTGGACGGGGAGCACCGGATCACACTGCGTTCCGATAACAGTTATCCAGGACTGCCCCATGACGCGATCGTGTTTTCTTCCGCGGCAACCGATGAGACGCAGACTAACTGGAACGGATTGCTGGGGTATGTACGGCTGAGAACAGAAAGGGAAGTGTTCCTGTCTGCAGTAAGAGTCTATCCGGAAAAAGACAGAGTTCATGTCCAGGTTATCATAGATGGAAGTGTTCCAGTCAAAGGTATTCTTAGAATCCAGTCTGCGGCACTGGAGAAAGCAGCGGAACAGGAAGTAAATGTGCCTGCCGGAATACACACGATCTGGCTGAGAGATCTGAAACTGAAAGCAGATGTGAAAAAATGGGACGAAGGGGAAGGCAATCTGTATGAACTGACCGCAGAGCTCCGGGACGGTGACTGCAAAACGGTAACATTCGGTGTCCGTGACTTCGGAGATGACGGAAAAGGCCATCTGGCACTGAACGGCAAAAGAATCTTCCTTCGCAGTGAGGCCAACTGCTGTGAGTTCCCGGAGACCGGTCATCCGCCGATGACGGTCGAAGAATGGGATAAGATTCTGCATCTGTATCAGTCTTATGGTGTAAACTGTATGCGCTTTCATTCTCACATTCCACCGGAAGCAGCATTTATCGCAGCGGACCAGATGGGAATGCTGATGCAGCCGGAACTTTCTCACTGGAATCCGAAGAATGCGTTTGAGGCGGAGGACAGCTATGCTTATTACCAGAAGGAACTGAAACAGACCATCCTCTGGCTGGCAAATCATCCATCTTTTGTGATGATGACCTTTGGCAACGAATTGTGGACCGGAGATCTTGGACGGCAGCGGATGGATGCCATGATAGAACTGGCACATAGTCTGGATCTTACCCGTATGTATGCCAATGGATCAAATGCATATTACGGAACGATCGGGTGTGATGCGAAAAGTGATTTCTATACATCACAGAAATATTTTACGGATGATCTGAGGGGAACTTTTGCAGCTATGCCGGGAGATAAGAGAATCCAGGGCTATATTAATAACCGCTATCCGTCAGCAGCTGTGAACTATGATGAGAGCATGAAGCATCTGCGGGAAACGTATGCAAAACCGGTTTTCAGTTTTGAAGTGGGACAGTTTGAGGTGCTGCCGGACTTTGATGAGCTGGAAGAGTTTCATGGAATCT
The DNA here is from genome assembly GCF_004123145.1 of Blautia faecicola. Classification (NCBI taxonomy): domain Bacteria; kingdom Bacillati; phylum Bacillota; class Clostridia; order Lachnospirales; family Lachnospiraceae; genus Blautia; species Blautia faecicola. Next base: position 309,284 of record NZ_SDKC01000001.1, read on the forward strand.
CCGACCCGGCCAACCTGCGGCTGATTCAGGAAAAGGCAGAAAAACTGGGACTTATGAAACAGTGGAAAAGATATGTGGAAGCTACCGGAGAGATCTCAAGGATCGGATACCGAGAAGAGGTGGAAGCGGCGATGCGGACAGAAGATATGTCCGGAATCTCACTTCTCGGTCTGCAGGATTTTCCGGGACAGGGTACCGCACTGGTAGGTATGATCAATTCCCATATGGAATCGAAACCATTTGACTTCGCAAAACCGGAGCATTTTGCTTCATTCTTCCGGGCACAGCTTCCACTTGTGGCACTTCCGAAATATACATATGAAGTGGGAGAAACGCTGGAAGCAGAAGCACGGATCGCGAATTATGGAAAAGAGGATCTGACCGGACCGGTTACTTATTGTCTGGAAGGAGCGGATGTGAAACAGTGTGGAGAACTTTCGGCAGTTACGTGTCCGGCAGGAGGAATCACAGCAGCTGGAAAGATCCGTATCGCTCTGGATCAGATAGCACAGGCTGTGCGACTGGATCTTACCGTAGAACAAGCCGGTATCTGCAATCGGTATCCGATCTGGGTATATCCGGCGGTCAGACCGGTCTGCCCGGCTGGAGTATATGAGACCGGAGTACTGGATGAGAAAGCAGTTCAGGTTCTGCAGGAAGGTGGAAAGGTGTACCTGTCACCGGATGCAGACAAAGGACATCTGCCATCGTCGATCCAGACACAGTTTACTACGGATTTCTGGTCGGTCGGTACATTTGCCGCACAGGAAGGTGGCATGGGACAGCTGATCGATGTCAGTCATCCGATCTTTAAGAATTTTCCGACGGAATTTCACACAAACTGGCAGTGGTGGCCGATGGCTTCCCAGAGAGCGATCATATTCCCGCATCCGGTAAAAGCGATCGTGACGGAGATGGACAGCTATGCCTATATGCGTCCGATGGCCCAGCTGGCAGAATTCCGGTGCGGTGGTGGAAAGTTGATCGTATCATCTATGGGACTGCAGAATCTGCAGGAATATCCGGAGGGCAGAGCACTGTTGGATGCTATTTACCAGTACATGACTACGGAAGAATTCAGTCCGGAAGAAGAGATTACTGTGAAAGAAATCCAGGAGCTTGTAAAGTAAAAACCAGATAAAGAAAAATACACGAAAACATGCAAGAGAGGAAAATAGTCCATCAAAATAATAGATATAGCATTTTGTTTTTATAGCAGAAATATTATACTATAGTTACAAAAAACAAATGGTCGACCGAACAAACAGGGTGAAAATGCACAAGAAAAAGGTGTGTACGGAGAGTTGGAAAGAAAAGGAGAAGCGTATGAAGAGAAAAGTATTAGCACTGGCACTGGCAGCGATTATGGTAGTTCCATCCATCAGTGGATGTGGCGGCAGTACATCGGAAAGCGGATCAACAGATACAGGAAGCAAAACAGAAGAGAGTGCATCTACAAAGAGTAGTGGAGATGGTGAAGAGATCACACTGACTATTTGGGATTGGGATGAAGCACATCTGACCCATATGACAGAGTGGTATCATGAGAAGCATCCAAATATTAATTTTGATACACTGGTAGTTTCTACGGCTGATTATATGCAGAAACTGCAGAGTGCACTGGCAAGCGGAAGCGGTGTGCCGGACATTATTCTCAGTGAGATGAGTTATCGCGGAAAAAGTATGGGATCTCGGTATCACAGAAGATCTGTCCAAGGATCCATACAATGTAAAGAAAGAAGATATGTTTGATTTTGCTACTTCCCTTGGTTCCGGACCAAACGGAGAACTGTACGGTGTAGAACAGCAGATCTGCCCGAGTGGTTTTGCATATCGTCGTGATCTTGCAAAAGAATATCTGGGAACCGATGATCCGGATGAGATCGCGGATATGATCTCTGACTGGGATAAGATGTTTGATGTGGCAACACAGGTAAAAGAAAAGAGTGACGGAAAGGTAACGGCTCTGCCGGGTATCAGCGCATTATTCCAGAATATTCTGTGTACACAGACCGTAAGCGATTATATTGATGGAAATAAGATCGACCTTACAGATCGTTATACAAAAGCTCTGGATATCGCAACAAAATTCAACCAGGCAGGCGTTCTTGGAAAACAGGAAGTAAACACACCGGCATACAACTCCAGCTTCGCGGCAGGAGAAGTTATCTTCTATCCATGTGCACCGTGGTCTGCAAAATGGGAAGAAGCAACCAATGATCCGGATGGAACAGGAAACTGGGGGCTGACAAAAGCACCGGAAAACGGATTTACCTATGGTGGAACATCTGTAAGTATCTATTCCGGAAGCGAACATAAAGATGCAGCATGGGATTATGTTCAGGATGTATACTGCACCGGTGACGGCGTGAAAGAAGCTTATGAACAGTTTGGCTTTATGACAGGATTCACAGCGCCATACGAGGATGAGAATTCTTATTTCTTCACAGAAGAAGGACAGTACGATGAGTTCTTCGGTGGACAGAAACTGGCAGATTACTTTATCAACGATATCGCGATCAACACCGTAGGACAGGTACAGACCAAAAACGAAGCAAATGTAAAATCTGCTATTGGAAATACCGTATCTCAGATGGCAGCGAATCCGTCTATGACAACAGATGAAGCGATGGAGATCTTAAAAACTGAAGTACTGACATTAATTCCTGAGGCAGAAATCAAATAGAACAGTTGAAAAGGATACAGGCTGCCGGTTGTTCCGGCAGCCTGTCTTACTATTAAAAACATGGAGGATCATACTATGGGTAAGAAAAATAAATGGCCGTATTTGTTTTGCCTTCCGTTTATTGCAGCATACGCATTGTTCAGTTTATATCCGATGCTTTATTCGCTGCAGTTGAGCTTCTTTGACTGGAACGGAATCGGCACGAAAACTTTTGTTGGTTTACAGAACTATATCACATTATTTACAAAAGATCCGCTTTTCTGGAAAGCATTAAAAAACACAGTGATCCTGATGGCTTTCTCTACGCCGATCACTGTATTTCTGGGACTGGTAGTGGCTTATCTACTGTTTGATATCAGCAGAGGAAAACGTCTGTATCAGACCGTAAACTTTTTCCCGTATATCACAACTCCGGTAGCAATCGGTTTTATTTTTTCCTATCTGTTTGACTGGCAGTCCGGATATGCGAATAAACTGCTGACATCCATCGGAATATTGGATGAGCCGTTTTACTGGCTGAACAGCGAGACTGCTTCCAAAGTGATCATTGTGATCATGATCGTATGGCGTTATCTTGGTTATTATATGACGATCTATCTTGCAGCGATGACATCCATGCCGATGGAGGTATACGAGGCGGCGGCTGTGGATGGCGCTTCCAATCTGAAAATCTTTACAAGAATCACGATTCCGATGCTGCGGCATACCACAGTATTTCTGGTTATCACTTCCATGATCGGCGGTCTGCAGATGTTTGAAGAACCGAAGCTGTTATTCAGCGGCTGGGCAGCACTTGGCGGCGCACAGACCGGAGGTCCCGGTAATACAGCGCTGACTGTTGTATGGAAATTCTACAATGATGCATTCAATCTGGATTCCAAGCTTGGATACGGATCTGCAATTGCCTACTCGTTATTTATGATTATTATGCTGTTTTCTATTATTGGATTTAAGATTACAGGGAGAGGAGAGAAAGAATCATGAAAAAAGCAAAAAAAAGAGCGGCTGCTGTAATAAAGCAGATTATTTTGATCGTGATGACACTGATCATGTTCTTTCCACTGTATATCGTATTTGTTATGGGAACGTATTATAGCGAGGATATTTTCAAAGGCCTTCCTATATTACCCAGCGATTATTTTCTTGCCAACCTGAAACTGGTAATTTCCAAAGGATATTTCAGTGCATATTTTAATTCCATTACGGTATCCGTAGTATCTGTAATTCTGAGTGTACTGGTATCTACCATGATCGGTTTTGCACTTGCAAAATACAATTTCAAAGGTAAAAAATTTATTTTCGCTTTTGTTATGGCAATCATGATGATTCCGGGACAGATCTCCATGATCGGTTATATGCTGGAGATGAGAAAATTAAACCTGATCAATACCTTACTGCCATTGATTTTCACCTGGGCAGCACACCCTTTGGGAGCATTTCTGATGATGCAGTTTATCAGTGACGGTATTCCGGATGAATTACTGGAGTCCGCCAGACTGGATGGCTGCTCAGAACCCGGGATTTTCTTTAAGATTGTTATCCCATGTATCAAATCTGGTTTTGTAACACTGGCTACGCTGGTATTCCTGTGGTCCTGGAACAACTATGTATTACCATTGATTTTGATCAATAAGCAGGAACTGTTTACCATTCCGTTGATGGTAAATAACCTGTCCAATGCGTTCCGAAGTGATTACGGAGCGATCATGTGTGCCCTTGGTCTGTCGGTACTTCCGATGATCGTGATCTTCAGTCTGTGTTCCAGAACGTTTATTCAGGGAATCGCAGCAGGAGCTGTGAAGGGCTGACTTCTTTTGAGAAAGAATCAGAAAGGAAATTGTGAAAATGAAAATAGAAAAACAGATGCTTACAGACTGGCAGTTTGCTGTCGGTGATACCATGGATTGTCTGGAAAACGGACATACCGTACAGGTTCCACATACCTGGAATATCGAAGAAGGAACCGAAGAGTACTGGGGAATTGGCTGGTACCGGAAGGAACTGGAAGTTCCGGAAGCATGGCTTGCCGGATGTGTACGGTTGTATTTTCACAGCGTCTATCATGACGCAGTTGTGTACGTGAACGGAGAAAAAGCAGGAGAACATAAAAATTCCGGCTATACGCCATTTACAGTGGACATTACAAAGTATCTGAAAGCCGGAAGCAATATAGTTACTGTTTCAGCGGATAATCGCTTTTCCCCGGATATGCTGCCGGTCAATCGAAGCTTTGACTGGGCGAATGATGGAGGGATTATCCGACCGGTGGAACTGTGGGTTACCGGAAAAGCATATATTAAGACAATGACTGTTACTTCCCGGCCGGTGATTACGACAAAGGAGGAGCGGCAAGACGAAGGTCTTGGTATCTTTGGAATCGAGGCCGAGATCGGACAGCCGGAACAGATGGAGAATCTGCAGCTGGAGTGGCAGATTGCAGAAGGCTGCGATGATACGGAGAAAGTGATACGGGAAGGATGGATGGAGAACGGAACAACCAGGATTACGACAGGAAACATGATTCTGGAGAACATTCATTACTGGCATTTTGATGCGCCTGTTTTGTATACCGTTACTGTGACGCTGAAAAAACAGGGAGAAATTCTGGATCAGAAAGAAAAAGTGGTAGGATTTCGTGATTTCCATATACAGGGAAGACGATTTTTCCTGAACGGTGAACCGGTAAGAGTCTGTGGTACAGAGTGGATGCCGGGGTCAGACCCGACGTATGGAGCTGCTGAGTCAAAGGAGCAGTTGGAAAAGATGCTGCGCTGCCTGAAAGGAACCAACTGTGTGTTTACCCGGTTCCACTGGCAGCAGGACGACTGGGTATTTGACTGGTGCGACCGGCATGGAATGCTGGTACAGGAAGAAGTTCCTTTCTGGGGAAAAGAACCGGAAAAGGCTGGAGAACAACAGCTGCGTATTTTTAAACAGCAGATCGCAGAAATGGTGGAAAATCACAGACATCATCCATCGATTATTGCCTGGGGCGTGGGAAATGAGCTGGACGGACTGTGTGACGAGACGATTCAGTATATCAAAGATGCAATTGCCTATGCGCACATTATAGATTCGGAGCGGGAGGCTTCTTATGTGACGAACCGCATTTATGAAAATCCGGCAAAAGACGGAACCACAGACGGTGATTTTATGATGATCAACGACTATATCGGAACATGGCATGGAGATCTTGATCAGTATAAAGAGTGGAATCAGGTAGTAAAGATGAATCCGGACAAGCCGATGGTTCCTTCTGAGTTTGGTCTGTGTGAACCGGCATTCGCAGGAGGCGATACCAGACGAAATGAGATTTTTCTGGAAAAGATGACCTGTTACAGGAAGTACCCCAATATAGCAGGAACCATATATTTCTGTCTGAATGATTACAGAACCCAGATGGGTGAAGAAGGGGAGGGAAAACTGCGGCAGAGGGTTCACGGATCTACAGATTTGTGTGGTAATCCGAAACCATCGTACCATACAGTAGCAAGAGAGTGTGCACCGGTCATTCTGGAAAAGGAAGGAACAAAGGTAAAAGTAACCTGCCGGGATAATCTCCCGTGTTACACGGTGAAGGGTTATCAGCTGGTTGCAGTGAATGGAGAAAAAAGAGAGCAGATTTCCATTCCAACATTACTTCCGGGCATGAGTTGGACGACAGAGGTGTCAGAAGAAACAGCGGTACAGATCGTACGGGCAAATGGAGAAATTGTCACACAAAAATAAAAATTTCACTCAAGTGCAAACGTTGACTTGATGTTCAAGTAAATCAGAGAAGGGTACTACCAGAAGCTTTACCGGTAGTACCCTTTTTGAAGAAAAACAAAAATTTTCTCATTGTACAATCCTCATCTCCGTATTACAATCAATCATAGAACACAGGTAACTATTCAGCTATCCATGATCCTGCGAGATGTTTTGCGGGAATATGCCAAAATCGCATCGCCGAAGTCGATGTTTTATGGATTTTGACTCGAAACTGTGAGGGTACTGAGCAGTTACGAATGTAATTTACACAGTGAGGAATATCAGGCCAGGATCTGTACTTGTGCGAAAACATGACGACGATTGTTAAATATGTCAAATTTGCAGAGTGCATTCAGGCTCGGTTTATATAGCCCCTCCAATAATGAATAAAAAATGTCAGAATATGCAGGAAAACCTGCAAAACCAGAGGAACGGAAGGAACAGCACATGACATTCAGAGAACAGATCAGGGATCTTGCCGGCAATCAGTCCTACAGCAGGGGACTGCAGATCTATAACAGAGGAAAGGTTCTGCGTTTTCAGATGGAGAACGAAGAGGGAAATGATGAGAATGTAGTACTTGAGGCAGAGGTGGAAGGCAGCGGTGAGAATGTCTACCATGTATCTATGATATGGAATACGATATGGGAGGATCTGCAGGAGTCTGAGTGCAGCTGTCCGGCGTTCTGGGAATATGACGGGATCTGTAAACACTGTGTGGCGGTACTTCTGCAGTATTATTATGAAAGAAAAAATGCTGTCGGACGAACCGGCCTGTCGCAGATTCCCGGTGTGAAAAAAGGGATAGCGAGAAAAACTACAGGAAGCATTCAGAAACTTCTGCAAAAAGAGGCACTTGTCCGCAGTCTTCCTGTGATTCAGGGGGATATCTGTGGAAAAGTACGTCTGGAACCGCATATGATTGTGGACAATACCGGGATCAGCGTGAATTTTAAGCTTGGTGCTGACCGGCTGTATGTGCTGAAAGACGTTTTCGGATTTGTAAGAGCTGTGGAGAACCATGAAAATATATCGTATGGAAAAAATCTGCAGTTTGTTCATGCGCTGGATGCTTTTGAGGAATCCTCCAGACCACTGGTATCTTTTCTGATTCGCTGGGCTGAAAAAAATGAATATCGCTATGGCGGATATCACACGTATTATGCATCCTATGGAAATGCAAGAGAAAAAAATATCGATCTGTCGGCGACGGAAGCCGAAGATTTTCTGGAGCTTATAAAAGAAAAGGAGATTTTGGCATCGGTATTTTATACGGATGAGAAGATGTGGTATGTTTCGGATCTGCTTCCGGAACGCTCACTGAAAATGGAAGGAAAAGAAGACGGAGTGGAAGTCAGTATCAACCGGCTGTCCGGAATACGGGCGGAAAAATACAATATATTTTTTGTCTGTGATCAGATTCTGCTGGAACCAAGGGAAAGAATGCAGCCGGTAGAGGAATTTATGGAATGTATGGCAGAGATTCCGGAACGGAAAATTTTTGTGGAAAAGGCAGACGTTCCCCTGTTTTGTATGGAACTGCTTCCGGCACTGGAACAGTGCTTTACCTGTACGAAAAAAAACTTTGACGAACAGGAGTATGGAGTCGCCGTTCCGGAATTTTCCATCTATCTGGATGCCCCGCAGGCCGATATGATCACCTGCAAACCACAGGTACAGTATGACAAAAAAAGATACAGTCTGTATGCAACGACGGATATAGCGTTGCGGGATCTGAAAAAAGAAGCGGTGGTAAGGGAAGTGATCCGGCAGTACGGAGAAGCCTACGATGAGAAACAGCAGGCGATGGTTATCACCGATGAAGATAAGATCTATGATCTTTTGAACGAAGGGATTCCTGCATTACAGGCAATCGGGGAGGTTTATATTTCCGATACGCTCAAAGGCATGCAGATACACCCATCCCCCAAAGTTTCCGTGGGAGTATCGATTGACAGTGGCCTGATGAAACTGCAGCTGACGGCAGGCGAGATGTCGAAGGAAGAACTGATCGATATTCTCTCCCGCTACAACAGGAAGAAAAAGTATTATCGCCTGAAGGACGGAAGCTTTGTTCAGAAGGAAGACCGTGGACTGGATGTTCTGGCAGATATGCGGGAGACACTGCAGCTGACGGACCGGCAGCTGATGGAGGAAACGATTCCGGTGGATACTTACCGGGCACTGTACATCGATGGACAGCTGCGGGATAATCCGGAAATCTCTTCGGTAAGAAACAAAGACTTCCGTGCGCTGGTTCGTAACATGAAGACGATGGAAGACAATGATTTTGAGATTCCGCAGGAACTGGAAGTGATTCTGCGCGGTTATCAGAAAACCGGATTCCTGTGGCTGAAGACACTGGGAGCTAACGGATTTGGCGGAATCCTGGCAGATGATATGGGTCTGGGAAAGACATTGCAGGTCATCTGTTATCTGCTTTCGGAGCATCAGGAACGGCGACAGATGGCTCAGAAAGAGAAAAACGGGAATTGCCGGGAAACTATAGATATACAGAAAACGGAAGAAATCACAGACAGGGAAGCTCCGGAAACGGAGAAAGAAAAGAAAGATCTGGAAAAGGCAAAGAAACAGATACGTAGAAATGCTCTGATCGTAGCTCCTGCATCTCTTGTATATAACTGGAACAGTGAACTGGAGCGGTTTGCCCCACAGCTGGCCGGAAAGATGATCGTGGGAACAGCAGCACAAAGACATCAGCTTCTGGAGACGGCCGGCGAAGAGGATATTTTGATCACATCCTATGATTTACTGCGAAGGGATATTGAACACTATAAAAATTATCGGTTCCGCTGCCAGATCATCGACGAAGCACAATATATCAAGAATCATACTACACAGGCAGCCAAAGCGGTGAAAAAGATCCAGGCGGATACCCGGTTTGCACTGACCGGAACACCGGTAGAGAACCGGCTCAGCGAGCTGTGGAGTATTTTCGATTATCTGATGCCGGGATTCCTTTACAGCTATACGAGATTTCGTTCAGAACTCGAGGTGCCGATCGTACAAAATGACAGCGAGGAGGCGGGAGAACGGCTCCGTAAGATGATCCGCCCGTTCGTGCTGCGGAGACTGAAGAAAGATGTACTGCGTGATCTTCCGGACAAGCTGGAAGAAAATATGTATACCCGTCTGGAAGGAGAGCAGCAGAAGTTATATGATGCGCACGTAAAACGGATGAAACTTCTGTTAGATAAACAGAGCGAGGAAGAATTCAATACTTCCAAAATCGTTATCTTATCCGAACTGACCAAACTGCGTCAGATCTGCTGTGACCCGGCATTGCTTTTTGAAGAATATAAAGGAGAGTCGGCAAAACTTGAGATGTGTGTGGATCTGATTCGAAACGCGGTGGAAAACGGACATAAGATCCTTGTATTTTCCCAGTTTACCACGATGTTGAGTCGGCTGGCAGACCGGCTGGAGAACGAAGAAACGGCGTACTATATGCTGACCGGTTCGACCGGAAAGGAAAAGCGGGCAAAGCTGGTGGAGGAGTTTAATAAAGAAGATAACCCAACAGCTGTTTTTCTGATCTCCCTGAAAGCCGGAGGAACCGGTCTGAATCTGACGGCAGCGGATATTGTGATCCACTATGATCCCTGGTGGAATCTGGCAGTCCAGAACCAGGCTACTGACCGGGCTCACAGAATCGGTCAGAAAAATGTAGTCAATGTATACAAACTGATTGCTAAGGATACGATTGAAGAAAATATTGTAAAATTACAGGAAAAGAAGCATGCCCTTGCTGACCAGATCCTGAATGGAGCAGATATGGGAAGCGGCAGTTTTTCCAGAGAAGAGATTCTGGAACTGCTGGGTGGCAAGTAAGAATCTGGGGTAACTGTTCAGAAGCTACTGCGAAGATACTGAACAGTTACAGGTTGAAAGATAATTCTGGGAGAAGGTATATACTAATCCATCCTTTCACCCAGGATTATTTTTTTCAGCTCTCTTGCTCCGGAATTCAGAGGGTGCTGATGATCATGAACCAGGCATATGTGGCGAAGAGGCAGCTTTTCGGATATTGCAATCTGAAGAACCTCCTGTTTTGCCAGAGATTCCAAAGCCATAGGTTCCGGAAGAAATGCCAGTCCCAGATTGTTTTTTACCAGAGGAAGGATCTGGTCTGTAGTAGCAGCCTCAGTATCAGGTATGAGTTCCAGCTCCTGGGAAAGAAAAAGCTGATTATAGAACTGAAAAGTGGCAGTTTCTCTCCCCAGGCAGATGAAAGGATATTTCTTCAAATCTGAAAAACAAAGTTCCTTTTCGGAAAGAGCGGAAAAAGAAGGTCCACCGATAAGGATCTCCCGGAAGGACTGCAGCGGAGTAAGGTGCAGTGGCAGTTCCGCAGGAACAGGGGTTGATAAAACAGCAAAATCGATTTTTCCGCTTTTTACAGCTGCGATAGCCTGGGGTGAAGAGTAGTTATAGATTTTCAGTCGAATTCCCGGATAGGCGGTACGGAAAGCCTTCAGCTTACAAAGCAGAAAAATATTCAGCGCCGTCTCTGTGGCTCCGATAGTAACGCTCCCGTGGGTCAGAGAGGCACTGTCAGATAACTCCTCCTCAGCAATAAATAATTGAGCCATGGCAACAGAAACGTGGGTGTAGAGCTGCTCGCCTTCCGGAGTGAGCTGTATCCCTCGATTGGTGCGGATAAATAAAGTGTTGTGCAGCTGCTGTTCCAGACAGTTCATAGCCCGGGTTACATTTGGCTGCGTGCTTCCCAGTGCCCGGGCAGCCTTCGTGAAACTGCCATATTTGGCAACATAATAAAAAATTTTATAGTATTCAAAATTAACGTTCATGGGCGTACCTCTGATATATCAAAAAATAATATATAACATATCTATTATAGCTTTTACTTATTATTGTGTCCATAGTATAATTGTTCGGAATAAAAAGAGCAAGAAAAGTGAGGCAGCGAATATGAAAGAAAGTATGATTTTTCCAAGAGAAGAAAAAACGGAAATATTGTTCCAAAAGATTCTGGAAGATCCATGGGCCTGCGAAAAACTTCAGGAAACCTTCTGCAATTCGTGTTTATGTGGCGAAGAAACAGATGAGGTATTTTCGCCGGATCAATTTTCAAAAGCTTTATTTACGGCTTATCAAAATCGTGATCTCTCGGCATTCCTGATGGAAATCTGCCGGAATACCATGTTTGATCTCCTGCGAAATGCATGTCTGATTCCCTATCGTTTCGATGCAGACGGAATCAAAAATCCCGTGATCATGACCGACGGGCAGGGGAGACTTCTTCTTGAATACAGTAGTGTAGCTCATGAAAAAGAGTACAGACATTTCGAAGAGGTCTATCAACGTCTGGGAGCCGGAAGAAAAATGTATTTTGCAAAGGCTTATCGATACAGTCATTGTTATGACAGCCATATGGAAGTGGAACAGCAGATTCTTGAAAAAAATACAGGTGTGTTATTGATTCATGAACTGCCGGATACTGTAAAAAAGAAAGAAACAGAAGCTCAGGCATATGCAGCTGTTTGGGATCTGATGGCAAAACTGGAAAAGAATCTGCCCATGGCTTTTGTTTTTTACGGCCAGGACACATTGATGGAAAATAATAAAACATATGACGAGATCGGTATTTTTCTGCCAAACTCTCACTTTTTAAAAAATCTGGAACGTCATGTGGCGAAGGCGGAGGCGATTCTTTATGGCTGATAAAGAAAGTGTGGTAAGACAGACATCGGAATATACGGATATTATGGAAAAAAATCATATGGAAATTCCATGGCATGATTATGCCAAGGCAGACAGCAATGTGCTGATCGCAGAGGCGGATCTGATCGAAAAAGCATCTGTGATCGGCAGGGTAGGACTTATGATGCTTTCCTGTGGAACCGGTGCCTGGCGTGTACGCACCTCTATGAATCGGTTGTCCAAAGAGCTGGGAGTGACCTGTACCGTGGATGTTGGACTGATGTCCATCGGGTTTAACTGCTTTGACGGGACAGATTGTGTTTCCCAGTCCTTAAGTATAGCCAATACAGGAGTCAATACATCCAAACTTTATCGGATGGAGCAGTTTGTAGAAAACTTTCCGAAGATCGAGAAACAGCTGACGGGAGAGGAGATCCACAAACGTCTGGATGAAATAGAACAGATTCATGCGCTCTATTCGCCCTGGAAGCTGGGAGCGGCTGCAGCGCTGGCGTGTGGCGCTTTTACATTTCTTCTCGGCGGAGGACCGGTGGAGATGCTGTTTGCCTTTATTGCCGCAGGTATCGGTAATTTCATCCGTACCAGGATGATAAAGCATCATTATACCTTATTCTTAAATATTGCAGTTTCCGTATCAGCGGCATGTCTGATCTATGCAATCTGTCTTAATCTGGCGGAAAGCCTGCTCCATATATCGGCGGCTCATGAGGCAGGGTATATCTGCTCCATGTTATTTATCATTCCGGGATTTCCTTTTATCACCAGCGGAATCGACCTGGCGAAACTGGATTTGCGTTCCGGTCTGGAAAGACTGACCTATGCGTTGATCATCATACTGGTGGCAACCATGGGAGCCTGGATCACGGCAATGATCCTGAAATTACAGCCGGAGGATTTTATAGCAGTACACCTGGGAACGGCATCCAGGCTGATTTTTCGTCTATGTGCCAGCTTTTGCGGTGTTCTTGGATTTTCTATTATGTTTAACAGTTCTATTCCCATGGCCTCCACGGCAGCGATGATCGGAGCAGTAGCCAATACTCTGCGGTTGTCCCTGGTCGATTTTACCGGGATGCCGGCGGCTGTAGCTGCATTTACCGGGGCACTGGCAGCTGGACTGCTGGCGTCGCTGATCAAAAAAAACAACGGATATCCAAGAATTTCACTTACAGTTCCTTCAATTGTTATTATGGTGCCGGGATTGTATTTTTATCGAGGATTTTATAACCTTGGAGTCATGTCCCTAAATGAAGCGGTCTCCTGGCTGGCTGCGGCAATATTGATTGTAGTGGCACTGCCTCTGGGACTTATTTTTGCAAGGATATTTACGGACAGGACTTTTCGGTATTGTACCTGATATATATCCTGAAAAGTGATGTTTCACTCGATAGTTTGTATGAAGAAAAGTAACTATTCAGTAGGTAGTATTCCGCGAGGCGTTTTGGCATGAATATGCCAAAATCCCGAGACATGCAAGCCAAAATGCCATCACCGAAGGTGATTTTAAATGCATTTTGGCTCGTAACTGTGAAGCTGCTGAACAGTTACGAAGAAAATATTATTGTCGAAAGAAATCTTTGCAGATTTTACTTGGGGTCATAGAAAAAGAGAGTGTTTTTTAATCTGTATATTGTATAAAAATACACAATAAAATGTAAAGTGTGATATAATGGAGAAAAGTCAGTTGCTGTCCGGTATTCCCGGGAATATTGAACAGATACCAATTTGATTACTACATAAAATTATACAATGACGGAGGGTTTTTACATGAAAGTAGGATTAGCAGGAACAGGCTGGAGAGCACAGATGTATGTGCGTGTAATGAAAGCGCTGGGAGAAGAATTTGAAGTATCGGCAGTGTATGTGCATTCAGAGTCCAGCAGGGAGCGGGAAGAGAAAAATTTCCCGGGGAAGGTGTATACAGACTATGACGAATTTCTGGCAACAAAGCCGGACTGTGTAGTCTTTATGTTAAAATACGGTGCTGCACTTCCATTTGCCGAGAAAGCCATGGAACAGGGAATTCCGGTTCTGTGTGAGACACCGCCGGCAGCAACAGTAGAAGAACTACAGGCCTGGTATCGGGCAAAAGAAAAATACAACGGAAAAGTACAGGTGGCAGAACAGTATTGCTTCCAGCCTTATTATCAGGCACTGATCCATATGATCGACCAGGGTAAACTGGGAACGATCAGCAATCTGGATATTTCCCAGGCCCATGATTACCATGGCATGAGCGTGATGCGACGATTACTCGGCATAGGTATGGAAAACTGCAGGATCACAGCCAGAACCTATGATTTTCCGGTGAATTATCACTGTGGAAGAGAGGGCCTTCATAAGGGGGAAAAAACCATCGTGGATACAAGAAAACGTGCAGAATTTGTCTTCCCGGATGGAAAGGTTGGATTCTTTGATTTTGCCGGTGAGCAGTATTTTAACTATTTCCGTACCCGTCATCTGACCCTTCAGGGAGATTGCGGAGAAGTTCATGATCAACAGGCAGCCTGGCTTGGTCAGGACGGTTATCCGGTCCGGGGAAGCATCCAGAGAGACGAACTGGGACAGTATTCTAACCTGGAAGGCTACGGAATGAGAAGTCTGAGGCTGAACGGAGAGATTCTGTATAGAAATCCATATGCAGACAGAGATCTTCGTCTGACAGACGAGGAAATCGCTGTTGCCCAGATGATGGAAGGCATGAAAACATATGTAGAGACAGGAAAGGAAGTGTATCCGCTGGAAGAGGCACTGCAGGACACCTATCTGTTTCTGATGATGGATGAAGCGGCGAAGGAAGGAAAAGAAATCCAGACCCAGGATCAATGCTGGAAAAAACAGTAATGTATAAAATAAAAAACTTGAAATACCGTTTTTGACAGAGTATACTTTACCGCTGGAAAAATAAAACAACTGGGAGAATAAGACAGAAGGTTGTGTAGAAATGAGGGAAGATCATTGAAACAAAATTCACGAAGACAGATGTCAGAATCCTTTCTGACAGCAGCTTTTTTATCTATATCCGGCGGTTTGCAGGATGCCTATACCTATATATGCAGAGGCGAGGTATTTGCCAATGCACAGACAGGAAACATTGTGCTCTTAAGTCAGAGCCTTGTGGAACGAAAATGGTCCACGGTGATTCATTACCTGATCCCATTGGGATTTTTTGCCATGGGAATCGTAGCGGCAGAAGGTATCCGGCAAAAATATAAAAATGTACAGAGGATTCACTGGAGACAGTTGGTTTTACTGATGGAAATGCTTTTACTGCTTGTGGTCGGATTCCTTCCAACAGCATGCAACCTTCTGGCCAATGCCATGGTATCCTTTGCCTGTGCCATGCAGGTGCAGACCTTCCGTAAAGTCAATGGCTATGCATTTGCCAGCACCATGTGTATCGGCAATATCCGAAGCGGCATGGAATCTCTGTGTATCTATGGAAAGACAAAGGATAAAGAAAAGCTGTACAAAGCCGGTCATTATCTTGGAATCATCGGAATGTTTGCGGTAGGTGCCGCTGTCGGAGGCCATCTGATCCTCCTGCTACATGAACGAACCATC
Source organism: Blautia faecicola (assembly GCF_004123145.1). Classification (NCBI taxonomy): domain Bacteria; kingdom Bacillati; phylum Bacillota; class Clostridia; order Lachnospirales; family Lachnospiraceae; genus Blautia; species Blautia faecicola. The sequence continues at coordinate 324,990 of NZ_SDKC01000001.1, forward strand.
TGGGTTTCCTGTGGATTGCTTTTCGTGGGATTCCTCCTGATGTTTATCAAAGAAGAACTGGAAGAACATCCCCGGATCCTGGAAGAAGAGCAGGAGATTCGCAAGAATATTCAAAATATCCGCGAGGAAGCCAAAGAAGTAGAAAACATTATTAAAGATGACCTGAAAAAATAAAACAGATCCGTATCTGTGTTGCTGTCCTGGATGATAGTTGCGGCATAGATACGGATCTTTCAGGTGTTACGGTATTGTTTGTTCCGCTGATGTCGTCTGATCAGACGAAGTGTCCGACCTGGTATGCGGTTGGTGTGCATCCCATATGTTCCCGAAATACTTTGGTATAATAAGAAGAACTGGAAAACCCGCATAGATTACTGATTTCAGTAATAGACAGCTGCTGGTCAACCAACAGAGGAAGGCTTTTCTCAATCCGGAAGGAAAGAAGATAATCAAATAAAGACTCATTCATATGTTTTTTGAAAAAGCGACAACACTCACTCTGACAGATATTTGCAGTTGCAGCAATATCAGCCAGAGTGATTTTTTCCGCGTAATGTTCCTGAATGTACATCAGAATATTTTTCAGACGATCGGTATGCTTAGATTCACTGTTTCCGGAACTGCTAGTCTGATGGGAAAGGTGGTTCCATAGAAACATCCAGATATGGGTGATTCGCCATTGCAATTCCATCTCATAAGTGGCGGAGGGCTGTTTGGAAAGCATCCAGATGGCAGACAGTTCATCCAACACCTCCTTTTGCCAGGGAATGTCAGGAGAAAATGCCAGACTATGCAGTCCGGGATGCTTTGTAATAGTGTTCAGATATTTATTCTGGATCACGCTGTCTTCATATCCGTAAAGAAAGCGGGGATGAAAGGTTGTGGAAATATAGATACAATCGGAATCATGACAGGAAGAACCGGTATGCAGACGGTTGCTGTTGCAGAAAAGCCCCTCACCGGCCTGCAGGTGATAGATGGTATCGTTGACCTGATATTGCATCTCGCCCTGAAGGAGAATCGTCAGCTCAATTTCTTTATGCCAGTGCCAGAGAAAAGACTTTCTTTCATAGCGAGAAAGCTGTTCGTAGCTTACGTTGACCGGGAAAGCATAGGTTCCGTGAGACTTTAATTCTTTTTTGTTGTTGTCTAACTGTAATTGCATGAAAAAACCTCAATATATTTATAAAGTAAGCTAATATAGTTATTGTGATGCTATATGATTCTCATTATAATGATAATTAGCAGATAGTCAATATCAGTATGTGAAAATAAAAAAGGAGAAGAAACATGAAAACAGCAAATGTAGCAGAAGCAGTAAAAAGTGAACATGTAGTTGCACTGTTGAAACAGATGTACGGAGAGAACAGAGTAGAGGAAAATGCAGCAAGATACCAGCTGGTAGCGGATGGATTTGCCAAAGAATTCGGAGATAAAGCCTTTGAATTCTTCTCAGCACCGGGAAGAACAGAGATTGGTGGAAACCATACGGATCATAACCACGGAAAAGTCCTGGCAGGAAGTGTACATCTGGATTGTGTGGCGGCAGCTGCACCCAACGGAACCCACACTGTAAACCTGATCAGTGAAACATATAACCAGCATCTGGTGATCGATCTGGATGACCTGGCTCCGGCAGAAAAAACAACAGGAACCGAACCGCTGTTAAAAGGAATCTTTGCAGGACTGCTGGAAAAAGGATGCAAAGTAGAAGGATTTGACGCTTATGTAACTTCCAACGTAATCGGTGGAGCAGGTGTAAGCTCTTCCGCATCTTTTGAGATGCTGGTATGTGTTATCGTAGATTACCTGTTTAACGAAGGAAAGATCGACGTTGTCACTTATGCAAAAGCAGGACAGTATGCAGAAAATAAATACTGGCTGAAAGGTTCCGGTCTTCTGGATCAGCTGGCATGTGCCGTTGGCGGTATGATCACCATCGACTTTGCAGATATCGAAAATCCGGCCATCCGTGAGATCAAATGCGATTTTGATGAGATGGGCCATGATCTGGTTATCATCAACACCGGAAAAGGTCATGCAGATTTGAGTGCAGAGTATTCTGCAGTTCCGAATGAAATGAAAAAAGTAGCAGAATACTTCGGAAAAGAAGTTCTGGAACAGTGCAAGGAAGATGATGTGATTGAGAATGTAAAAGCTATTCGTGAATTCGCCGGTGACCGTGCGGTTCTGCGTGCATTCCACTTCTTTGAAGAAAACAAACGTGTGGATGCAGAAGTAGAAGCACTGGAAAAGAAAGATTTCGCCACCTTCTTTAACAAAATCACAGAGTCCGGTGATTCTTCCTGGAAATGGCTGCAGAACTGCTACTGCAACGAGACTCCGGACGAACAGTCCATTACTGTTGCACTGGCTCTGACCAAACTGTATCTGGATAAGATCGGTCGTGGCGTATGCCGTGTCCATGGAGGCGGATTTGCCGGTGTTATCGCCGCATTCCTTCCAAAAGAAGAAACCGAAGGATTTACAAAATATATCAACAAAGCGCTGGGAGAGGGATCCGCATATGTTATGCACATCCGTCCGCAGGGAGCTGTAAAAGTAGAATTCTAAGTATCTGAAAAAGAGGTCTGCAAAGGAGAAGAAGATTCGAATTTGCAGACCTCTTTTTCACGATAAAACGTTACATAAAATACTGCAAAAATACAAAATACTATTAAAAGTAATAAAAACAGCCCGAAAAGCAAAGAAATACATTACTTTTGCAATTGTGAAGATATGCACAATATGAATTGTCAAACAGGGGAAATATAATTGGAAGAACACAGACAGTGAGGACCGAAAAAACGGTGAGTAACACTGTACGGTAAAGGTGGTGATTACAATTATAAGCTATGCGCCCGTGTGGAAGACGATGAAGAAAAAGTGCATTTCACAGTACGAACTGCTTCGGCGGGGAATCGATAACAGAACGTTGGATACCTTGCGTAAAAATGGAAATATGACATTATATACGTTAGAGAAAATCTGCAAAGCTTTAGATTGTAATCCCGAAGAAGTAGTGGAATTTACAGATGATGATAACAGTTCCGAAAGGGAATAAAGATAAATGAGTGGGAAGACAGAATGATTTTCGACAGCCGGAAAGTATATGAGCTTTATCAGAGATATAGCGAACAGGCGTTGGAAATCTTGCACAGATCATACTGTGACCTGACAGTTGGAGAACGCCGTCAGATATGGGATGAGATCTGGGAAGAAGCGATGCGGAGGAAAAGAGAACTTCGCCATTTAAAGAGCGAAGAGGAAAAACAAAGCTGGATACTGGCTCTTGTAAACAGAAAGATAAAAGAAAGGAAATCGAAAGACAAAAGTCTCGGATTATGAGACAAAAGAAGAAGAAAATATGGTAGAATGTGGGTAACTGGAAAAATCAATCGAACAGTTACCTTTTTTGTTACAGGAGGTGAAGCAATGAAAAAATGGATCATGATGCTGGCAGTCCTTGTTACGTTCTGCCTGGCGGGATGCGGGGAAAAGCCGATGACGGCGGTGTATTTTCAGGCGGATGACGGCAGCTGGTATTTTGCAGATCTGGATACCGACACGATTTTCTCTGGAACGATACCGGATAAACTCACAGATGGGAACGGAAAGAAGATGACAGAGGCAGACATGCAGGATGGGGACGTTTACCTGATCTATGGAGATGGTATCATGCTGGAGAGTTTTCCGGGGCAGTATCCGGGAATTACGAAGCTGGTACGAAAAGAACAGGGGAATCAGGAAAAGGCGGATCAATATCGGCAGCAGTTGTCTTCTGTGATGCGCCCGGTGGCAATCGAGTGATAAAATAAAACTTTTTCGTGCTAAAGTGTTGACAAATGAAAGAATAGAGCATAGAATAAGACCATCAAAAGCAAAACCGATGAGAAAGAGGAGTAAGCTTTAAAAGAAATTTCAGAGAGTGGCAGGTGGTGTGAGTGTCGCATGGATTTTATAGCTGAATGGACTTTCGAGGGCAGCCCGAAATAAAGATCTTGTAAGAAAAGAGTAGGCACTGCCGGGAACCAAACCCGTTATCAATGAGGAACGTATGATAGTACGTGTAAAGTGGACGATTCGTCAATTTGAGTGGTACCGCGATAATAAAGAATTTTATTACCGTCTCAAGCTAAATGCTTGAGGCGGTTTTTGTTTTTATAAAAACAAAATTCCATCTCTTTTGCTTTTGAACCATCAAAAAAGGAAAAGAAAAGGAGAAAAAAATTATGAAGAAGAAAGTATTGGCAGTAATCTTAGGAGCAGCAATGGTAGCATCTATGGCAGGGTGCGGAGGAAGCAACGCGAAGACCACAGACACAGCAGAGTCAACCGAAACAACAGACAGCACCGATGATGCAGAAAGCACAGATGCAACAGAAGCTACAGACGGAGAGAACTACACGATCGGTATTTCTCAGTTTGCAGAGCATGGATCTCTGGATAACTGCCGTGAAGGCTTCCTGGAAGGTCTGAAAGAAGAAGGCATCGAAGAAGGAAAGAACCTGACCGTAAAAGTAAACAATGCAGATGCAGATATGGGAACCGCATCCCAGATCGCACAGAGCTTTGTGACAGATAACGTGGATCTGATCTGCGCGATCGCAACACCAAGCGCACAGGCGGCTTACAACGCAGCAATGGAAAAAGGAATTCCGGTTGTATACACCGCAGTTACCAACCCGGTAGAGGCAGAGCTGGCAACCGAAGACAAGATGCCGGTAGGCGCTGTTACCGGAACCAGCGATCAGCTTCCGGTAGAAGCACAGTTAAAGATGATCCGTGAAATCCTTCCGGATGCAAAAACCATCGGAATCCTTTACACCACCAGTGAAGCAAACTCCGTATACAGCATCAGTCAATACGAAGAACTGGCAGACCAGTATGGATTTACCCTGGAGACAGCAGGTATCACCAGTAGCTCCGAGATTTCTCTTGCAACCGCAGATCTGCTGACCAAAGTAGACTGCCTGACCAACCTGACAGACAACACCGTAGTAAGTTCTCT